>JBOGJZ010000232.1:0-13223 GCA_050745645.1 Terriglobia bacterium
CAGAGCGCAACCAAACCAGTCTAGGAAGGCTTCTTCTGTGCGAGAGACCACCGCCGGGGGCAGGGCTTCAAATCGCAGGCCCGCCAGAAACTGTGCGAGAAGCTGCGTTGCGCTTTCTTTGATCGCAGGGCGATCCAGTCCGATGGCTTGACTCATCCTAATTTCCTTCCGCTCGAGATAGCGTTTTTGACATCGCTTATAAGCGATGTCCCTAGGCCTTAAGCTATCACTATTTTACTGTCTAATTGGTAGCACTGAGGAACTCCCCGCTGTAAAAGCTGTCCCACCCGTCTCCACTGTCTCACGATTATGTGCAAATCTAAATCTTAGGTGTTTTTCGTGAGCCGGTAGAGAACGTCGGCTTGCAGGAGGCGCTTGGGGTCCGGTTTTCCGCTTGCTCCGATCCTTCCGTCTGGTCTAAGGTATTGGTGTACACGAGCCACTTCGTTGCCTTCTCGATCTCGGTATGAGATCATCTGACTGAACGTACAGAAGGGCTCGTTCGCTAGTGGGAGGGCCGGATGCCTTTGTTCGATGGTAACGCACGTCAATTCCCCGGCCTTGGCGCGGTCCCAGTATTTACCCTCGTTGAAGAGTTGCCGTAACTCGCGGGCGGTAACACGTTGAATAGCGGGATGAGTCATGGTTTCTGAATTTGAGATTCGAGAATGGCTATCGCGACTTGTCGCCCAGGAGATAACTCTTGATGTCTTTGAGGACTGGTTTGTCTCAAATACCTGGAATATTCACCGGCAGGGCGGTGATGAGGCTCAAAAACTGGCTTATGCAGTAGAGTTGCGTTTAGCAGAGCATTCCTCGGGACATTTGAACAGCAATGGGCTTCGCCGGGAACTCGAACCCTTCGTGAGTAGGTACGCCCGGAGTATTGGACAACCTCAACAGACAATCCGGACAGAGTCGTCGTCAACGGTTCTCACCTACCAGGCTGTGCAAACGCTGTCCGCTGATATAAGACCCTCAGGGGTATCCGCGTTAGAGGTTGCTCCTGCTGCAGGAGCGTGAACCAGTAGATACCGGGTTCTTGCGCCTGGAAGGAGATGTTGGCTACTACGTTCACGCCCCGATCATTGTCTCCTTCAAAATTGACTTGAAATTCGAGAGTGGGCAACTGTTGCGCTGAGGGGGTCTCTGTAATGAGCTTTATCACACTGGGACCGCGGAAATCTCCGGACTTTAGCATAATCAGAAGAGACATAGGAAGAGTAGCAGGAAACATTTCGGGGTTTGGGCCGGACACAATGAACCTGTCAATTATCCGAACGGCTGTCAATATGCCATCAGCTTCAGATAGAACCCTTTCACACAGCAAGGCTGCGTTTAAGTAAGGCCCTGTTATCTCATAAGCCATAGTGTTTCCTCCCAGCTAACAGCTTACCTTATCAGCTGTCTCAATATTTTGGCAGCGCGAGCGGGATAGATTCTGTTTTTAATTTCGAGAGACTATCTATCTCGCTACTTCTGATTCTCGGGGATCAGATACTCCACCAGGACAAGATCGTGCCACTGGCCGGACAGTTTGGCGTGCTTTTTATGGACGCCGACTTCGCGCCAGCCGGTGACTTCGCATAGCTTGCGGCCAGGTTCATTGGATTCCATAACGCGTCCAATCAATTTGTAATATCCCTTTTCGCGCGCTGCCTGCTGCATGCCCTTCATCAGCTCCTGCCCAACGCCGTGGCCGCGAAGGCTGCGGTCGATGTAAATAGAAAGCTCGGCGATCCCGGCGTACGAGGCGCGAGGACTGTAAGGAGACAGAGATGCCCAGCCCATCATGGTGTGTTTAGCTTCCGCGATCAGGACGGGGTATTTTTCCGGCCTCCCGATGAGCCACAGGTAGCGCTCCTCGGGCGAGACGTAAGAGTTTTCAAAGGTGGCCACGCGATCTTGCACGCCCTGGTTGTAAATCCGGGCGATCTCCTTCGCGTCGTTCGGCCTCGCAGGCCGTATCTTCAATGTTCCTGACCATTCCGCCATGATGATCCTTCTTTCCATCTAGAGGTTTGGAGCGTGTCTTCCCGATCCGATTCGCTTCTCTTCGAATCGCTCTGAACCGGTTCGATCCTATCATTGTCATTCTGAGCGGAGCGAAGAATCTCACGGTAAACTCCGCGGAGAATCCAAGGTCTTCCGTTTTAATAGCGGCGGGCAGATGCTTCGCTTCGCTCAGCATGACAGAATCGGCTCTTCAGCAACCCGTTATGGAAATATGCCAGACCGGAATTCTAACTGGGCCAGTGCGATCAGGGCAACAATCAAAAATCCACGTGCAATCGCAATGAACCGACCAGTATGGGTCCGCGGTCCCGGTTATAGCCTGGATTTGTAACGTGCTGCAAATCTGTTGAGGCGAATACGCCTCGCCACAAGTGAGCGGTGTAGTAGGTTTCAAATATCTGTTCGAGACCGTAGTTGAGCCTGCCGTCTCCCAGCATAAACCCCTGCCCGCCCAAGGCGAGATATTCCCGGTGATCGCCGGAAATTTCGTTCACCACAAAGGCTGCGCCGAATTTATCGAGGCTGCGCCGCCAATTGGCGCCGCTTATGTCGCCGCCGGCTGAAGCCGTCCGGTCGACTTCCGTGTAGGCGAAAGATTCTGTGCGCCCGTCGTTCCATCCCCATCGTGTGAACATCCGCAAGCCATGCGCGAATTCCTGCTCGGCATTGACGCCGTAGCCATACTTGACCTGGCCTTGACGGCGGGTGGCGACGATATCCGGCGTTGCAGTCAATCCTTGCTCGAACTCGTGAATTGCTTCGCGATAGCTTCCCATATCCGCGTGATTCACATAGGAGAGCAAACGCAACGCAGTATGATGCCCGTGAAGAAGCGTGGGATAGAACTCGACTTCATAGCTCTCTGAGTGCGCACGGGCCAAGTCTGCGTCCAGGTTTTCGCCGTTTGCTATTTTTGGCATCATGGCTTCACCGAAGCGCGCGCCCCAATGCCGGTCATCGTACTCAACCATGGCGCCCCACGTGTAGCCGCGGGTGTTGGCCGCATAATCGAAAGCTGCGTTGTTGTCGATGGCCCAGTTCATGAACTGCAGATGGCTGTCGCTGCCTACGGAGTTTTGGTCAAAAAAGTCTACCAAACTAAATTTCCCTGCCCACAATTCGAGACGCCGCGCGGGAAGGGAAGGAGAGAGAGAAAGAAAGTCGCGGTCAGCTTCAATCGTGCCGCCGCCGAGCGGAAGGGTTCTTTCGATCAGAAAGCGGGCCAGATAAGGCGTTTGACCGAGGTCGGGTGTTCGCACAACATCCAGATCGGGAAAGCCGGCAATGCCGACGCCGTCGCTCAGTCCATGGCCCCCCGCGCTCTCGATATCCAGGATCACTTGTGTATTGGGCGTCAGTTCGGCGCCTGTGTAGAGCGTCAATACGCGCGATGCAGCAACTTGAGCCTGGGGCTGCATGCTGTTTGGGCCGCTGTAAGCAGCAGGGAAGGAAGGATGCGCCTGCGCGATGATGTTGATCTGGCCGGAGAGCCACCAGCGGCTGTAGTCAGGATGCACGAACACGGTGACATCGGGCGATGTATCAGGAGCGGACTGTGGTGCTGGCGTAGATTCTGCGCTTTGGGATGATGAGGCTTGCTCCGTCTGTGCTTGGGCGAGTGAGGCCTTTGGCAAACTGGATACCAGGAGGACTAGCATGCACAAGCTGAGGTTGCCCTTACCGCAGGCAACAAAAAACCGGCTCACTGAATGAAGTCGGGCAAAGGTTTTACCCAGTACGCGCAATCTGGGCTGGGACTGCAAGCGGCAATTGAAAATTAGCAGGGTCAACGACATTAGCTCCGAAAAAGATATTTTTGCATTCTAACAGTTTGTTGGGAAATTGCGCCGGGACGATGGACCCAACCGCGCGCACGCGAGCAATTATTTCCGGCGTTTAAAATTTTTGGTTTCAAAATTCTTGACAAGCATCGGCATTGCACCCTAAGATGCCCTGTTACGTAGTCAATTTCACATCTGATTTAATGCACCGGTGAGACCTGCGTAAGTGAAGGGCCGCTCCCGTCTCAAGAGCTGGCGATATCCACCAGAAGCGCAGCGGAGTCAGGAAAGCGCTGACGGTCTTCTAAGTTTGAGGGTCAGCGCCAGCCGGTTGTTCCGTTGACGGGCGGCTTCACAACGGCTCTTTTTTCCATACGAGCTTTAGAACCGTAAGTTAGCAAAGGCACTATCATGGCCCAGATATTCAGTCGTTATTCAAACACGCTTGCCAGGCTGACGATTTACGGCGTGATAGGCCTGATCATCGCCTGTGGTGTTGCCGCGTGGCTGGTCAACAACAGCTACAACGTGTAT
Organism: Terriglobia bacterium; assembly: GCA_050745645.1. Lineage (GTDB taxonomy): Bacteria > Acidobacteriota > Terriglobia > UBA7540 > UBA7540 > RH2-MAG17b. Next base: position 4,332 of record JBOGJZ010000232.1, read on the forward strand.
CTCCATGAGCCGGTCGAGCAACCCATTCCCTTCAGTCACAAACACCACGTGAGTGATGATGGGATTGACTGCCGGTATTGCCACACTTCGGTTGAGACTTCCAATTTCGCGGGCCTTCCTCCGACTCACACGTGCATGAGTTGCCATTCAAAAATCTGGGTCAACAGCCCGATGCTAGCGCCGGTGCGCGCCAGCTACTTGTCGAACCGGTCAATTTCGTGGGTGAAAGTAAATGAGTTGCCAGATTTTGTTTACTTTAACCATAGCATTCACGTGGCGAAGGGCATCGGCTGCACTACCTGCCACGGCCCGATCGGTGATATGCCCATTACCTTCCGCCAAAACACACTGTATATGCGCTGGTGTATCAACTGCCACAAGCATCCCTGGAAGTACATACGGCCCAAGCAGGACGTTTTCAGTGTTACCTACAAGCCTCCGCCGGATCAGGATGCGATGGGCAGGAGGCTGGTGGCGGAATATCATGTGAAGCCTCCACTGGTTATCACGAGCTGTTACACTTGCCATCGGTAGGTTGGAGTAACGGAGAAATGGAATAACTCATGAGTAGTCCAGAACAGGCCAACGAACGAATCGACCTTGTGACTATCCGGACCAAGCTCGAGCAACAGAAGGGGCCGGAATTCTGGCGCAGCCTCGGCGAGCTTGCGGAGACAGAAGATTACAAGAGCTTCCTCAGCCAGGGGCTAGCGTCAGGATCCGAGCAATCTCATGGCGGCGTCACGCGCCGCAACGCGCTCAAGCTGATGGGGGCTTCGGCGGCCTTGGCGGGTTTGACTGCGTGCACCAAAATGCCTCTCGAAAGGATTGTTCCCTATGTGAATGCTCCGGAAGGAGTGATTCCAGGCAAGCACCTGTTTTTCGCCAGCACGATGCCATGGCAAGGAGTCGGGCAGGGTGTCCTGTTATGGAGCTTCATGGGGCGGCCCACCAAGGTCGAAGGCAATAACGAAAATCCAGGCAGCTTGGGCAAGGCCAACGTCTTCATGCAGGCTTCGGTGCTGGATCTTTATGACCCCGATCGCTCGCAAGTATTGATTCACAACGGTCAAGTAGGGAACTGGAGCGACTTTCTAGTTCAGGTAGACGAGCTGCGCGCCGCGCATCTGCGCGATCAGGGCGCGGGGCTGCGGTTCCTTACCGGGACGGTTGCTTCGCCGACTCTAGCTGACCAGTTAAGCGATCTGCTCAAGCAATTTCCTCAGGCCAAGTGGCATCAGTACGAGCCAGTCAACCGCGACAACGTCCGCGAAGGCGCCCGCATGGCTTTTGGCGAGTACGTCGAGACGGTGTACCGGTTCGACCAGGCTGACGTAGTCGTGTCCCTGGATTCGGATTTTATTTTCCAGCATCCCGCAGGTGTTCGCTACGCCCACGATTTTTCCGGCAGTCGCCGCGTGCCTACACCGGAATCGCCCATGAACCGGCTGTATGTAGTGGAAGTTACGCCAACCATAACCGGAGTGCAGGCTGACCACAGGCTGCGGCTACGACCGAGCCAGGTAGGAGACTTTGGCCGGCTACTGGCTAGCGCGTTAGGCGTTAAAATTCAGGGTCTCGGGCAGCCATCGATTTCTCAACTTCCTCCAAGCTGGATTCCCGCCCTTGTCCGGGACCTGCAGCAACACCAAGGGGCTAGCGTCATCATCGCTGGCGACGCTCAGCCGCCCGAGATCCACGCGCTGGCGCACGCGATGAATGCCGCGCTGGGCAACGTTGGGAAGACCGTCATTTATACGGAATCCATCGAAGCTAATCCCACTAATCAGACAGAGTCCTTCCGGGAACTAGTCTCCGACATGGGCGCGGGCAAAGTCCAAACGCTTGTTAATCTTGCCAACAACCCTGTCTACACGGCTCCGGCAGACATCGCCTTCGCACAGCAGCTTCGCAAGGTGAAGAACAGCATCTATCTGGGGCTTTATGAGGACGAGACATCGGTCCTATGCAATTGGCACGTTCCAGCCGCCCATTATTTGGAATTTTGGGGCGACGTTAGGGCTTATGACGGTACTGTAGGCACCATACAGCCGCTTATCGCTCCCCTTTATCAGGGCAAGTCACCTCACGAATTGCTGACGCTGTTCCAGGGGCAAGCCGGACGCACGGGTCACACCATTGTTCACGACTACTGGCAGGGACAACAAAAAAAGCTCACTCCACAACAGTTTGAGGTTCAGTGGGAAACGTGGCTGGAGAAGGGTGTGATTGATGGGACAGCGCTTCCGCCGAAACAAGTGAAGCTGAACGTAAGCCTCAACGCCGGGGCACAGTCAAGCGAAGCGCCGGGCTCAGGTCTGGATCTGGTCTTTATGCCTGACCCTGCTGTATGGGATGGCAGCTTCTGCAACAATGGGTGGCTGCAAGAGTTACCGAAACCCCTAGGCAAACTGACTTGGGATAACGCTGTGATGGTAAGCCCTGCTACCGCCGAGCATTTAAGCCGGACCATGCGTATGGTAAAAATTGAGGGCGGAGGGTTAGGCACGGGAAAGGGCGGAAAATGGTTTAACCTTGGCCCTACCAACGGACTTAAAAGCGAAGTGGTGGAATTGAGCTTTCAGGGACGCAAGATCTTGGGACCGCTCCTGATCGTGCCTGGGCAAGCCGACGATTGCGTTGTCGTAACGCTTGGTTATGGGCGAGAACGCGCCGGCCGGATTGGAACTGGCACAGGGTTCAATGCCTATGCCATCCGCACGTCGGAAAATCCGTGGTTTGGCTCCGGACTTGGAGTTAGCAAAACCGGGATGGGGTATCAGCTGGTGGTCACTCAGCATCACCATATAACCGGCAGCGGCATTGGTGGAAAACAGGTTGAGCCGGGAGGGGAAGGCGGCGCGGCTTTCCGGCGCAACCTCGTGCGGGTCGCTGACATTGATGAGTACCGCAAGAATCCCGATTTTGCCAAGGACCCGCCGGACATGACGACTAATGCGCAGTCCCTGTACCCGGCCTTGCCGTCTCCTTACGATTTTAAGAAGGGTCCTCAGTGGGGAATGTCGATTGACCTGAATGCTTGCATCGGGTGCAACGCCTGCATCATCGCCTGCCAGGCTGAAAACAATATCGCGGTGGTAGGCAAGGACCAGGTGAGCCGCGGGCGTGAGATGCAGTGGATCCGCGTAGATACGTATTATCGCGGAGGGATGGACGAGCCGGAGATTTACAACGAGACGGTAACCTGTATGCAGTGCGAGAATGCTCCCTGCGAGTACGTCTGCCCAGTAGGGGCCACCGTGACTGGCCCGGAAGGGATCAACGAGCAGATTTATAACCGGTGCGTGGGCACGCGCTACTGCTCGAATAATTGCCCGTATAAAGTGAGGCGCTTCAATTTCTATCTGTATTCCGATTGGAACTCGCCAAGCCTCTATGCGTTGCGCAATCCAAAGGTTACGGTACGAAGCCGCGGAGTGATGGAGAAGTGCACCTACTGCATCCAGCGCATCCGCGAGCACGAAATTACCGCCGAAGAACAAGGGCGGCAGCTCAAGGAAGGCGAGATTTTGACAGCTTGTCAGCAAACTTGCCCGACGGACGCCATTGTGTTTGGAAATATCCTTGATCCAAATAGCAAAGTGTCTAAGTTAAAAGCTCAATCCCGCCAGTACGGTTTGCTGGAAGAATTAAATACCAAGCCCAGAACGACGTATCTAGCCAAATTGTGGAATCCTAACCCCGAGATCAAGGAGTCATAGGAATGGATCCGGTAGATCCTGTTATCGAGGATGAAAAGCCGTCATTCGTCGAGCCGGGGAGTCCCTGGATCGGTCCCGGCCATAGCTACGCCTCCGTCACCAAAGAGATCTCCGCGCCCGTGCTGGGGAAGACGCGCAAGGGATGGTATCTCGGGTTTGCAATCGCTTTCATCCTCTTCATGATGTTGAATTACGGCCTCTCGTTTCTGTTCGGAGTCGGCGTCGGCGAATTTGGCATCAACATCCCTGTAGCGTGGGCTTTTGCCATTACAAGTTTCGTCTGGTGGATTGGAATCGGCCACGCAGGAACCTTGATCTCAGCATTCCTGCTGCTGATGCATCAGAAATGGAGAACCTCTGTCAATCGATTCGCTGAAGCGATGACGATTTTCGCCGTCATCTGCGCAGGCATGTTCCCATTTGTGCATATGGGGCGGCCATGGCTGTTCTACTGGCTGTTTCCATATCCAGACACCATGGGCGTGTGGCCACAGTTCAGAAGCCCCTTGGTGTGGGATGTGTTCGCGGTATCCACCTATTTTACCGTGTCGCTCCTGTTCTGGTACACAGGCCTGATCCCGGATCTTGCGTCCTTGCGCGATAGAGCCAAGAAAAGGCTCGCTAAAATGACCTACGGATTTTTTTCCATGGGATGGCGCGGTTCCGCCAGACATTGGAAGCGGCATGAGATTGCGTCTTTGCTTCTCGCAGGCATCGCGACACCGCTCGTCGTGTCAGTACACACGGTGGTGAGCTTCGACTTTACAATCGCGATCGTTCCCGGATGGCACAGCACCATCTTTCCGCCTTATTTCGTAGCGGGCGCTATTTACTCCGGCTTCGCGATGGTGATCATGCTGGCCATTCCATTGCGCAAGTGGTATCACCTGGAGGATTTCATTACCATCCGGCACCTGAATAACTGCGGCAAGCTGCTGCTCGCAACCGGCATGATCGTGGCCTATAGCTACGTCATGGAAACCTTTTTTGCCTTCTATAGCGCGGATAAGTTTGAGCGCTACATGATGCTGAACCGGCTGTATGGCCCCTATGACATCGTTTACTGGACTTTGCTGACGTGTAACATATTCATCCCCATGACCTTCCTTTGGTCCCACAAGGTGCGGACCAATACGGTGGCATTGTTCCTCGTCGCCACTGTGGCGCAAGTCGGAATGTGGCTGGAACGATTCATCATTATCGTGGAGAGCCTGCACCGGGACTTCGTACCTTCCTCTTGGGGCATGTTCTATCCAACGCCAACTGACTGGGAAGTCTTATTCGGCTCTCTCGGTCTGTTCTTAGTCTTGTTCTATCTGTTCGCGAGGTTCCTGCCCTCGATTTCAATTTTCGAGATGCGTCACTTGGTGCACACAACGGCTGAAGAGGCAGGAGTTATAGAAGTTGCAGCAGAGTAGGCCGGCGCGCGCAACTGGTCACGTGCTGCTTATTTTTACAGGCAGTTAAAATTATGGCAAAGCATCCCATTTACGGTGTGATGGCCGAATTCGATAACACGAAGGATCTCTTGGAGGCGGCGCACAAGGTGCGCGCCGCGGGCTACCGGCGAGTGGACGCCTATTCGCCACTGCCGGTCGAGGGTCTATCCGAAGCGGTCGGATTTCCCCACACGAAGCTTCCGGTGATCGTTTTCATCGGTGGGCTGATTGGATGTTGCGGCGGTTTTTTTCTGCAATACTACCCGAACGCCATGGGTTACCCGCTCGACATCGGCGGCAAACCTTTCGATAGCTGGCCTGCCTTCATTCCGATCACTTTTGAGCTGACCATCTTGTTCGCGTGCTTATTCTGTTTTTTCGGATGGGTAATCCTATCGGGGCTGCCCTCGCCTTACCATCCCGTTTTCAACGTGCCGCGTTTCGCGCTTGCCAGTCGTGACCGCTTTTTCCTTTGTATCGAGTCGAAGGACCCTAAGTTTGACGTGGAGCAAGTGAAGAACTTTCTGCAAAGTCTGAATCCCTACGAGGTAAATGTAGTACCGGTTTGACCAGTGAATCTGAGGAACAGGTGATGAAGTTGAGACGGCGATTTGAAAGGGCTCGAAGCGGCGCACGGACAAGGCGGGAGTGTGGATTCCATGTCTCCGGCAGGAATCGAAGGCCGTCGAGCGTCTTTTCGTGGGCGATTTTGGGTTGTGCCCTGGTCAGTCTGCTGCTGGTGGATGGATGCCGGCTTGACATGCACATCGAGCCCCGGTACAACCCGGAGTCGCCGAGTTCTGAGTTCGCAGATGGCCGGTCAGAGCGGCCCATCGTTCCCGGAACCGTCGCGCGCGGACGCCTGCGCACCGATGAGCTGTTATATACAGGCCGAATCAACGGTCAGGTGGCCAATGTTTTCCCGTTTCCTATCACTAAAAAAGATCTGGAGCGAGGCCAGCAGCGTTTCAACATCTACTGCACGCCATGCCATGACTATGCGGGCAGCGGCGAAGGCATGATCGTGCGACGAGGTTTTCCGGCGCCGCCTTCTTACCACGATCCTAAATTGATCAATGAGCCGGTAGGACATTATTTTGATGTGATGACTAATGGCCACGGCACCATGTACAGCTACGCAAGCCGCGTCTCGGTAAAAGACCGGTGGCGGATCGCGGCCTACATCCGCGCCTTGCAGTTGAGCCAGAACGCGACGCTGAATGACGTTCCAGCCAGCGAACGGTTGAAGCTCTTGTCGGATAAACAACGATGAACCCTAATCCCCCAGAATACTTTGCATTCAGGCCTACGGGCAGTTTCCAGCGGAATGCTCTTACCGTTGGCGTCGTGTGCCTGGCCATCTGCATTATCGAGCTCGTTCGGCAGCCCGCTCAGTTTTTCCGGTCATATCTTTTCGGCGAAGTGTTCTGGCTCGGAATAGGGCTGAGCTGCATGGGCATCCTGATGCTGCATCATCTGGTGAGCGGGCGGTGGGGCTTTGTTTTGCGCCGCCCTCTTGAGGCGGCCGCCAAGACCCTGGCGTGGATGGCCATCTTCTTTGTACCTGTCGTTGCCGGGATGCATTACCTGTACATCTGGTCAAACTCCGCTGCTGTAGCCGCTGATCCCATCATTCAGCAGAAGGCCTTCTACCTGAACACCCCGTTCTTCATCGGGAGGCAGGTGATATATTGGATTATTTGGATCACGCTCGCCGTTTCCCTCAACCGGATCTCAACGCGGGAGGATGAAACCGCGGACCCGGACATGCAGCGCCGGATGCGCAACCTGAGCGGCCCCGGAATCGTGCTGTATGGTTTTACGGTGACTTTTGCCGGCTTTGACTGGGTCATGTCGTTGGAACCGCACTTCTTCTCTACGATTTACGGCATGATGTTTGTGATTACGGAAGCCGTAGGCGGCATGGCCTTTATTACCATCGTGGCCTACTTCATTTCCAAAGATAAGCCGATGTCCGAAATTATCCAACCCGCCCTATTCCACGATTTTGGAAACCTGTTGCTGGTGTTTACCTTGCTGTGGGCCTACTTGTCATTCGACCAGTACCTGATCATCTGGGCTGGCAATCTTCAGAACGAGATTCCGTGGTATGTAACCCGGACCGGCAAAGAGTGGGCCGGCATCGCGTTAGCCTTGGTAATTTTCCATTTTTGCGTACCCTTCCTGCTGCTCCTGAACCGCTTTGTCACGTTCCAAAAGAAGTATCTCGCGTGCGTCGCAGGCTTGATGTTTGTGATGAGCATTGTGGACCTCTTCTGGCTTCTCGTTCCGGCGTTTAGTCCAAATGGCCCGCAATTTCATTGGTCTGACTGGCTGGCCTTGATCGGACTCGGAGGAATCTTTTTGACGATCTACGTTAGTCAATTGAAGAAGAAGCCGCTGGTGCCGCTGCACGATCCGACGTTTGCTCCAGGGGTGCTGCAACATGAGTGAGACGAGACCTGCTACTGAAATGCCTCCGCCGGCGCCTCCGCCCGAGCACGAAACCAGGGATGCTGATGTTCGCAAGCTGGCGTGGATGGGCGTCGGACTGCTGTCGTTGATCGTCTTCGGGTTCATTGTGACGGAGTTGGCATTTCATTATTTCGTTGGTCAGCGGCCGATCAAGCCTCCCACTGCGCTCTTTACACGTGGGCAGATACCGCCTCCTCCGTTGATCCAAGAACACTCTGGCTTGGAGCTGCAGCAGTATCTTAAAGAGCAGAATCACATTCTCAATAGCTACGGCTGGGTTAACCGGAAAGCAGGGACCGTGAGAATTCCGATTGACCGGGCCATGGCTTTGCTATTGCAAAAGGGGCTGCCAGTCCGGCCGCCGGGCCAGATAACGCGCAGTGTTTCAGCGCCAGTATCGATACCGCGTGGCGATTTTGGGCCGCTGCCCCAGGGGGTTGTCCCAGGACCGCAACCACAATGATGGATGGACGAGCAAGGTCGTTAGGCACGGCGTATGAAAACTCTGTGCCAAGCTGTTCGAGAGAGGGCAGGCTGTGGATCACGATGGGTCTGGTTGTGACCCTCTGGGCGTGCGGTATCGCCACAGCTACCGCGGAGAGTGGGTTGCAAGCTGCGCTCCCCGGCGCGGCCCAGCCTAGCCTTGTGGGGACCGGGCCTCTGAACTCCAAACAAACGCCGGCTCTGCTGCGGGGAGTGGGCATTGACCAACGGCTGAATCAGCAGGTGCCGCTCAATTTGATCTTTAATGATGCGAGCGGGAAACAGGTTCGTTTAGGTGATTATTTTGGCGAGAAGCCAGTGGTTCTATCGCTGATCTATTTCAATTGCCCGAATCTTTGCACCATGGTGGAGGACAACCTCGTGCACACCTTGAGGATGTTGAGTTTCACCGTGGGGGAGCAGTTCAACGTCCTGACCGTAAGCTTTGACCCGCATGATACCCCTGAGATGGCAGCGGACAAGCGCGCGATATATCTGGGAATGTACGGGCGCAACGGATCCCAGAACGGCTGGCACTTTCTGACCGGGAGCGAGGCCTCAATCAAAGCTTTAACAGATGCGGTCGGCTTTCATTATAACTACGATCCGAATACGCACCTTTATGCGCACGCCGTGGGGGTTTTGGTACTAACGCCGCAAGGTAAGATTTCGAAATACTTTTACGGCTTGGAGTATCCAGCCGAGCCACTGCGCCTGGCGCTCGTGCAGGCTTCAGATAACCAAATTGGATCGGCGGTAGATCAACTGATCCT
>JBOGJZ010000233.1:0-5394 GCA_050745645.1 Terriglobia bacterium
AATTCAGGATGCTCTTCCACAAAAGCGGTCACCAGTTTGGGAAGCACCATGAACTGGTTTCCCCCGATAAAAAGCACGAGCTTCGCGCCGGCCGGGTTGCCGTGCAGGTCCGGGACGTTATCAACGCCTGGAACCTCAAACACGTAGCCTTTCTCCATGGCCGGATTATTTTTCCCTTGGCTCCAAGGGAGACTCTGCTGCCCATGAGCTGGGACTGCAAGGAACGGCGACGTCAATACGGTCATTGCGAACGCGCAGCAAAGAATAGCGCGACATCGAAGCGCAGCCGGAGGATTGTGGTTCATGCGGGTGGACCTCGGTGCATCAAGCTACGGTAATGTAGCTGAAGTGGTATTGGAGTTGAAGCACAGCCACCGTCGCCACCATCGAGGGAACGACGATCGAGCCGGGGATTGTGTGAGCCAGTAAGTCTTTGACGATGCTTTCGGGCGGCCCAGGCAGGCCCAAGCGTTTCTTGAGCTTGCGGGACTGTTCTTCGGTGGCCGTGTGACAAAGCAGAAAGTTTACATCCCTCTTCATCAGCCCCTGAATACTGTGATCCTGGTAGATGGATTGTTCACTGTCTGGCTTCTTGTCTGCCGGGTTCGCCGTGCTGGGATAGAAGATATTGCGGGTGGCCGGTACACTGGTTTGCGGGTCCGTCACCGCTGCGTACTCGCCCAGCTTGTATTTCTTCCACATCGAATCGTCAAAGTGGAGCAGGTTGGCGTTGCCGTGCAGCGCCGCAATCACGTTGAATTCGCGGGGAGCGATCCCGAAGCCGAACTGAAAGCCATTCAGCGAATTCTTGATGTTGTTGAGAAATACTCCATGATTGATCTCGGTGATGTCATACACTTGGCGGGTGTGGGCCGGCCGGCCCGTTACCTTCAGAAAGTCTTCCTGATGCCATTCCTGGAGCGTCTCAACCAGTTGCCCGCGAGCAGGAGCGGCAAAAGCCGCTGCCGCACCGGCAACGCCTAAAGCGAGAAAATGCTTGCGCGTGATCTCCATGATCTCTTCCAGCCTCCCTTACTACAGAACGATTACTGATATGAGCCGGACATCACTACTCCGCCCGGCCCGCCGCTTGGCGTGCGGTCAACTGTAACACGAGGCGATGAATATCCACGTGATCCTGAATTGTCATTGTGAGTTCCGGTCAACTGGCAACATAATCTTTTAGCGCCCCTCAGCGCAATAGCCAATTGGGTTTCGATTTCACTTGACAGCAAAGGGCAGCGCGCTTAGGATTGAGGCTGACAATTTAATAGCTTGATTCAGTAACCCTGAATCTCATCTAGAGTGGCCGAGGGACGGGCCCTATGACGCCACGGCAACCGCCCTGCGAATAGCAGGGGTCAGGTGCCAACTCCTACCCGGTATTGGGGAAGATGAGAGGGGCCTGCAAAGGTTCTTTTCCAAGCCTCCCTCGATGACCTGGGGAGGCTTTTTTAGTTTGTCTGCCTTCCTTGATTCATCCCCCAAAAATCTTGCGGGTATCTCATGCCGATCTTTTTAGGGGCGGCCAGAGGAGGATTTGTGACTTACGCGTCGCATTTGAAGTGCCGGGGATGTAGCAGGGAATATGAGCTGAAACCCATTGCCGCTTGCGAGGAATGTTGGGCGCCGCTTGAGGTGGTTTACGACTTCGAGCGGCTTGGTGCGGATCTGCAAAGGAAAGATATTGCCTTCCGTCCCGCCACGATGTGGCGCTATCGCGAGTTGCTGCCGCTCAAAGACGAACCGGGCGTGGGCCGCGAGACGGGCTTTACGCCTCTATTCCGGGCGCGGCGGCTCGAGAAAGCGATCGGCGCGAGGGAGGTTTACGTTAAGAACGATGCTGTCAACCACCCCACGCTCTCGTTCAAGGACCGCGTGGTGGCCGTCGCGCTAAACAAGGCGCGTGAATTTGGGTTTGACACCATCGGCTGCTCTTCCACAGGTAACCTGGCTAACGCTGTAGCGGCCCAGGCTGCGGCGGGCGGCTTCCGCGCCTACGTTTTTGTCCCTGCAGATATCGAACGCGAAAAAATCATTGCGACGGAAATTTATGGCGCGCGCCTCGTGCGCGTAAACGGCAACTACGACCAGGTCAACCGGCTCTGTTCTGAGATTGCCATGAAATACCCGTGGGGTATGGTGAACGTGAATTTGCGCTCCTACTACTCGGAAGGGTCGAAGACGGTCGGCTACGAGGTGGCCGAACAACTCGGTTGGAGGCTGCCACAGAACATCGTCATCCCCATGGCCGGAGGATCGCTGATTACCAGGGTTAACAAAGCCTTCGAGGACTTAAAGAAGCTGAAATGGGTGGAAACCGCTGCGACGCGCTTTTTTGGAGCTCAGGCCTCGGGCTGTTCGCCTATCACCACCGCGGCCAAGAACGGCGATCCTGAAATTACGCCACAGAAACCCAACACCATCGCCAAATCGCTCTCCATCGGCAACCCTGCGGATGGGCCGTTCGCGGTGAAGACTATTCTCGAATCCGGCGGCGCGGGCGAGGATGTGACCGACGGAGAAATCATCGAAGGCATTCGCTTGCTGGCCGAGACCGAAGGCTTCTTTGCGGAAACCGCCGGAGGCGTCACCGTCGCTGTTGCCCGCAAGCTGATTCGCAAGGGGCTGCTCAATCCGCAAGAGTCCATCGTCCTGGTGATCACGGGAAATGGACTGAAGACGCTGAGCGCGATGAGTGAATCCTCGGAAGATGTGGTGGCGATCGCTCCCAGACTGGCTGATTTTGAAGAACATTATCTTCCTGCCGTGACGGCTGCTGCGGCCGGAGCCTGAAGGCCAGGTTGTTTGTAACCTGTGGTGCGGCGCAGTTTGAATGCGTAGGCGTCTATGCCGCTACATGGCGAGGTAACCTCGCCGTTACGCTAACCAACCTACCCTAACTTCAGAAATTTGATTTGCATCCTCCCTTCACCGGCTTTCCAGTTTATACTGGCGGGGAGCAGAGAGCTTCTAACAGTTTGTTGAGGAACTTGCTCATGGGGTCATTCTAAGGCAGCCGAAGGCGGCGAAGAATCTCGTAAGTCTTTGCAACGATGTAGAAAGCAGATTCTTCGCTCGACTCAGGATGACGGTTCCATATCGGTTTTCAACAAACTAATAAGCCATGCTTTCTGCGGCGCCCTTTACAGCATGCCTCATCGAATTTCGATCCGGGTTCCTGCAACCAGCGCGAATTTGGGCTGCCTTTTTGATTGCGCCGCAGTCGCCCTCGGCCTCTATTTAAACGTTCACCTCACCTCTCGAACAGATGGACAGATCACTGTGCGCTACCAGGGCGTGACGCCGGAGCGGATTCCGCTCGACGGCTCGAACTTAATAGCGCGAACGATCCGTGAGACGCTTGAAGGCTGGGGTAAACACCGGGGCTTTGACCTGGAAATCGACAACCAGATTCCGGTTGGCGTGGGTCTTGGCTCAAGCGCGGCCGCAATTGTCGGCGCGCTTGCGGCTTGCCATTGGCTGGCGGACAGAGTGCTTTTCGATGAAGAACTGGTCTCGCTTGCGGCCCGTCTAGAGGGTCATCCGGACAACGTGGCGGCGGCGTGGCTCGGAGGATTCACGCTCTCCGCGCAGAACGGCGAACAGGTGTTATCTTGCTCGAGTGCGGTGCCCGACAGCCTGCAATTCGTCCTTGTTATTCCGGAGCACCCTCTCGCAACAGAAAAGGCTCGCCAGGCGCTGCCTCAAACTTACTCCCGCGCAGACGCTGTGCATAATCTGCAGCGGGCGGCGCTGGTCGCCGCAAAATTCTTTTCCCGCAAGGTGGATTTCAGCCATGCGTTATTTGAAGACCGCTGGCATCAGCCGTTCCGTGCTCCTTTAATTCCGGGACTGGATGAAGTCTTGAGCCTTAGCCTTCCTGGGCTACTAGGCGTATGCTTGAGCGGCGCCGGGCCTTCAATTCTGGCCCTTGCAAAGGACCATGCTTCCGCCATCGGTGAGAGCATCCGTGAGATACTGGCGAAGCACGGCGTCGCCGCCGGAGCCCACTGTTTGTGCGCGGATAACAAGGGAGCTAAAGGCTGGAGCGTGCCGTCCTGATTCAGCATCCGGGAGACCTCTCTGCGGAAGCGTGGCGTATACCAGGCCAGATTAGTCCGGCGTCCCGTGCTGGAAAGAAGAGATAGATAGATTATTGCGGTGTATTTTAGGATAAAGTCAGTAGGGGTCCCACGGCAGGCCGAACCCTTCTGAATTTTGGAGGAGACGGTAATTGAAGCGCCGGTGGATGCGGAGGTAACTTGATGACGCAGCGGATGGTGAAATGCGTAAAGCTCCAGAGGGAACTGCCGGGGCTGGAAGAGCCGCCTTGGTCTGGAGAACTTGGCCAGCGTATTTACGATAATGTTTCCGAACAAGCCTGGGAGATGTGGCTGGAGCATCTGAAGATGGTACTTAACGAATATCGCCTAAACCCGGCCACCCGGGAAGCTCAACAAATCATTGAAGGCCAGATGGAGGCGTTCTTTTTCGGCGAAGGCGCGGCGCTGCCTCCCGGCTATGTTCCCCAGCAAAAGAAGGGCTAGGATTTTCAATAAGCCAGCCGCTTAGTGCTCTACCCGCGTTAGTACGCAGTTTCAGAAGTTCACGCACGTATTCCGGGTGACATATCCTGAGCCGGCACCTCGTCGGCGGCGCTCCGGCAGCTTCCGAGTGCTCCGTGATACGACGAGAACGGTTGTGCTCGTGCGCGATCATAAGTAAACCCTTGCCGACCAGGTAGCACTCGTCTTCGTTTGTATGCTCGGGACGCCAGCCAACCCGGCTTGCCCGCTCCCGCCAGCGTCTGAAAGGACTTGAGAATGGTAGTCGTCAGATAGTAGCTTAGAAGTTTGTTAAGAGGAGGCGAGACGATGCCAGACGAGGCTGTGAGGTTCAGGCTACGGGGGAAGGCCTATTCTTTGACTAGAACCAAGGTAGAAGACGCCGTCGAGCACGCGGCTCCGGGCGACGTTGACACCTATTTTGTAACTATCGGCGGCAAGAAATATCCCCCAAAGCAGGTCCTATCGCTCGCTTTGGATGTGTCGCCCTCGGACTTCATTTCAACAGATGCAACGCGCACATTGAAGAAGTTGGGGTTCGAGATTCACCGCAACGAGCAAACGGGTGCGATCACTGTGACCGAATCGGAGCAATTGCTTGAAGCCTACCTACTTTCCCAAGGCCTGACCGAGTTCAATGTTGAACCACAATTGGGCGACTCCGCCCAAAGGCCCGACTATCTTCTTCACGTGGGCCACGAGGTGATCCTGCTGGAGGTGAAGCAGTTCGAAGCAACTGCCGCTGACTTCAGGCCGGGCTTCGGCGTTTATGATCCCTATGGGCCGATCAGGGAAAAGATCGACGCCGGAAGGAAGAAGTTCAAAG
>JBOGJZ010000234.1:0-2996 GCA_050745645.1 Terriglobia bacterium
CGCAAATAGGAAATAGATGGCACCGTGGAAGACGGATGTTTTACTGGAGGGAAACTGGCGAAGCGCCTCGTCAGTCCTGCTGACTGGCGGAGGCGAGCCGGTTCTCGTCGACACGGGAATGCCTCACGATGCGTCCCGGCTGGTCGCGGCGCTGGCGCGACGCGGCTTTGCTCCAGACGACATCCGATGTATCGTCAACACTCACTTTCATCTCGATCACGTCTCGAATAATTGCCTGTTTCCGCGCAGCGTTATCTACGCAACCCAGCAGTCGCACGACTGGTGCATTGAGCTGTACAGCGCCTTGGCGGACGGCTCAAACTGGAAAAAATTGACGGTGGAATACTACCCGGAGACCTTCGATTATCCCAATGCGGGAGATCTGATGGATAAGATACGCAAGATTGCCCTGCGTTGGTGGGACGTAAAGCGCATCGGGTCGCGGTCACAGTTCCGCTGGATCGAGCGCCACTCACTGCCGGGAGAAATTGAGGTGATGCTCACCTCGGGGCACGTTCCAGGCCACGCCTCGCTGCTGGTTCCGAATGGAAGCGGGAACACGGTTGTGGCCGGCGACGCGCTCCTCACCCGAACTTACGACGAGCGCGTTCTCACTATGATCCCTTGCCGCCGCGCACAATATCTCGAGGACAGGAAGAGCATCCTGTCGCGCCCAGGCATGATCATACCCGGGCACGACGAGCCTTTCCATAACTCCAGGATTTCATCCAACCCATGAACCTGACCCGGAAATTTTGGTCCATGTGCCCTTACCTCTCTTTCAGCAGTTGAGTGAAAAAATTCGAATCTGTCATGCTGAGCCCCTTCGCTTTGCTCAGGGCAGGCTCCACGCCTGTCATTCTGAGCCGATTCGCTCCTCTTCGAATCCCTCTGGGCGAAGCGAAGAGGCGCATGATAAACTCCGCGAAGAATCCCTGCGGGCTCAGGGCAGGCTCCACGAAGCATCTCGCCTTGTATAAAGGCAATGGGTTTAGACCCTTCGCTTCGCTCAGGATGACAGGCATTGTTGATTTTTTACGCCTGCATGGAAATAGCCGGACAAAATACGACTTGACTTGTCGATATTCAAAGAGTAATCTCTCCTCAGATTAGGGGACCTATAAACCGGCTCACTGGCTACTGTGAGGCCAGATATGCAGAGAGGCGGGAAAAAGGGCTATGAAGCGTAAAGTGCTTGTCATTGAACGGGAATCGTCTATCCGGAACATGATCTATGTGCTCCTGGGCGCTCTGAAATGCGAAGGCGACGTTGCTTACAGCGGCCAGCAGGCTCTAGCCATGATCCGGCGGGAAAGTTTTGATGCCGTCCTTCTGGATTTGCGGTGCGCGGATGCTGGTCCCGATCAAGTCGTCGCCAAAATTCATGAAATCAGACCAAATTTAGTTGGCCGCATCCTTTTCATCACAGGCGAAGTGTCCGACGCCAAGACGCTGGAGTTCATCGAGCAGGGTTGCGTTCCATGCGTGCGGCGGGGTCGCATCATGCAGGAGTTGTGGGAACGCCTCCGTCTGCTCCTGGGCCACGGCCAGCAATCCGCCCCAACGTTGCAATAAATTTCCGAGTTAGGCAGCGGCGAGTTTATCTTGCCGGACAGCGGCGCAAAGCCGCCTCTACTTTTCTGCTTTCTCCAAACCCTCCACATATTCGCGTAGCCGCGTGGCGCAGCGCTGGGCAATTTGATCTGGCGTCATGCGGCGGGCATAAATGTCAGTCTCAGGTCCATCTGGAGGGACGGCGTTTTTCTTAGGACTTTCATTCAAGATGTTCGCCTGCCATAGCTTTGCTCCCGTTACCCAGTCCACCACCGCAATGGACAGCACAGCAGGCTTCTTCGCAGGCCGCGGCTGCACTTGGCCGTTTCGGATGACGTAGTGGCGTTCTTCCTTGGACTTCTTAGCGCGGATAACCAGATCGACGCCCTGAGAGTTTCCGGTGATCTGGTATTTTCCCCAGGCCTTCAAATCCTCAATCAGCCATTGGTCCAAATTGTCCGGCATGGGGGCAACGTAAGCGATCCGTGCGGTTAGTAAGCGGTTGGCTGCGGAGGCTTGAGCGCTTTGGGCTTGCGCCGAGACCGGCAATCCCAGCATCGAGACGACAATAGCGAGTTTGACGGCAAAAGCCGCGCGGTAAGTTCCTGATGACCGTCCGGTTTGCATAATTCATCTCCGGTTTACTAAAAAAATCCATTCTTCGCTCTCTCGAAAATCGCCCTGTCATCCTGAGCGAAGCGAAGGACCTAAACCTGTTGCCATTAATTAATATAAGGCGAGATGCTTCGCGGAGCTTGCTCTGAGATTCTTCGCGGAGTTTATCATGCGCCTCTTCGCTTCGCTCAGAGCGATTCGGAGAGGCTCGAACCGGCTCAGAATGACGGGCGAAGAGCTTGCCCTGAGCGAAGCGATGGGGCTCAGAATGACAATGACCAGGAGCGGACGGTCTCTGCATTACAGGCCCCGCTTTTTCAGCGATCTGTTAATGCCGCCGAACAGTCCTGCGGTAAGACGATTCGCACCGGAACACCTTGGGCGCGCAGATACTCCTTTAAGCTGAGGATCGTGTGCTCCTGAAAGTGGAAAACAGAAGCAGCGAGCGCCGCGTCTGCCGCTCCACGCAGGAAGACTTCGGCAAAATGCCGTGGTTCGCCGGCGCCGCCCGAAGCAATCACCGGGATGCGCACGGCGTGGGAAATGGCTGCGGTGAGATCGCAATCAAACCCGCTGCGAGCGCCGTCGGCATCCATTGAAGTCAGGAGTATTTCTCCGCCTCCCATCTGTTCTACCCGGCGCGCCCACTCGATCGCATCGAGACCTGTGTCGTTGGTCCCGCCGTAGGTGACCACGTTCCAACGAGGTTCACCGCGCCGAATTGCGGCGCCGGCGCCGGAACCGTCCCCTGCCGCGCGACGAGCATCAATGGCGACAACCACAGCCTGGCCTCCAAACCGCAACGCCAGCTCTTCTACTAATCCCGG
>JBOGJZ010000235.1:0-1779 GCA_050745645.1 Terriglobia bacterium
ATGGGGAAAAAGCGCTCGAACCGGTTCGCCGCCAGCAGCGCCGCTTTGTAGCCGGCTGCCATCGCCTGCGAAGACAAGGCGTCTACGTTCTGGGCCCGGGAGATCCTCGGCACCAGCTCCATGGCAAACGTGGTGATCTTCTTATCGCGCAGGAGCTTCACCTGATCGAGATGCAGACTGCCATGGACAAAGCTGACCAGCACCGCGCCCTCACTCATCATCTGGATGTGAGCGATCTCGGGAACATGCACCCGGAGCACAATACCGGCTTCGCCGTAAAGCTGACGTTGATCGCTGATGAGCGCCGCAAATTTGGAGTAATCGGCATCCAGCATGCCGCTTTCCACCCCGGCGCCAGCTTCCACCATAACAGTGATTCCAAGCTTGACCAGCCGCTCGGCCACACGCGGCGTCATCGCGACACGCCTTTCTCCGCTTTGCGTCTCCTTGGGAACGGCAACTTG
Organism: Terriglobia bacterium; assembly: GCA_050745645.1. GTDB lineage: Bacteria > Acidobacteriota > Terriglobia > UBA7540 > UBA7540 > RH2-MAG17b. The sequence goes on from JBOGJZ010000235.1 coordinate 465, forward strand.
AAGGGGCATCAGCACTCCTCCGGCGTCATCCAGCGTGCGGCAGCCGGAAACACTTCGTTCCCCCGGCTGCGCAATCCACACTAAAAAACGCCCAAGCCGCTTAGGATAGCAGAGGAGCCATGCTTGAGGCATCGACAAAATCGAGAAACTTCGCGGGGCGGTGCAGCACAGGGCTCGCTTTTCAGCCCCTTCGATGCGCTCTTATCCCGGCTTATAAGTTCGTCGCATGAGTCCGAATGTCATTCCGAGCCCGGGAATCTGCTCATCGCCTTCCTTGTGCCCCGGCGCGCCGCGGCGCTGCCACGGGATCCGAATCCGGAATAGGACTGCTATTCTCGACCTGCTCCTTACTGATTCCAAAGCATTTTCTCGCTTTGGCCCCCCCTTCACCCCTGAAGGCCGGTTAGCGCGCCAGACCCGCGCCTTCAGCCTCTTTCCGGTGAAACAGGGTTTGCAAAAGATGAGAGCCATAGTTTCAGCGCATCTTGATTTGGAATTCATCCAGCTTAACAACTCCAGACGAGACGAAGGAGACCCATGAGACAAGAAATTTCAGGGGGCAGAGGGGCCTCGTCCAAGTCACGGTTGAGCTTCTTGCAGCGCAGCGTTCGCGGTATAAGGCTGCGGCTTTGGGGCGGGCGCTACTATGACGGAACCCTGTCTCGGAATGACAGCGGCCTGGATATCACTTTTTCAGCGAACTTCTCTCCCGGGACACCAGCCCAAGTTCGTCAGTTGCTGACGGAAAACGAATATTTTGAGGGGTTGGTTTTGAGCAACTTGTTTTGTAGCAATACCGGTCTGACGCAAAGTCGATGTAGTGAAAACCTACCCGCTTGTTTTTCGCTGCCCGAGCGCCTCGAAATGGATCTGAAATGTAGTGAAAACTCGGCCATAGCCTAAACTGATTTCAAAGCACTTAATTCAGCTCTAACCCCCTTGCGTGACGAACTTCAGCTAGCCGAATACGTCTTTCCGTTCTTGCGCACGCTGGGCAGAAGAAATTAAGCCGCCTCTGGCATTCGTCATCATCAGTCGCTGAGCCATTCAATAATAAAGCGGTCGGAGGCATGAACACAGACCATATCGAGCCGTTCATCACCGATGGCGGCAAAGCGGTGCGGTGTTGCCGGCCCGATTGCCACAATGTCGCCAGCGCCGGCAACCACCTCTTTCCCATCAACGACCATTGCCGCTCGACCCGATAGCACGATACAAGTTTCGGAATAGGGATGCCTGTGCAGTCCTGGGCCTTTCCCTGGTGCAAGGTTGCCCAGAAAGAAGGAGATGCCGGCACCGTATGGCTCGCCTTCGA
>JBOGJZ010000236.1:0-2636 GCA_050745645.1 Terriglobia bacterium
GCGAAACTAAAGGGTCTTAGCCCTGGTGAGCGCGAGCAGATTCTGCTTAAGGAAGTAGAGAAATGGAAGGGCGAGATGAAGGGATGAGCCGCCGTGCGAAATCTTCTGACCAGCGACGGCCAGCCTCGGCATAACGAAGCAGCCCGCGCGGACGGCCAGGGCCGCTACCAGTTCGCGGGAAACCGAAACTACGCCGAGCCGGTAGGGAGGGAAAGCATGAAAAAAGCGCAATGGACACGTTGATTGCCGAGGAACTTAAGCGAATTCCGCGTGGCCCCGACGGGAGCGCACAAAATCTGTTGCGGACATGTTATCAGATGCTGAGAGAGCATGGTCTGAGCCAGGATGCAATACAATCGCCCAAGGAAGCGCTCCATCAGGCGGTAGAAGAAGTGCGAAAGAACGATCCTGGATTCAAGCCGACCTTAACCGACTCGAAATATTTTGAGTGGCCCGAATAATGTAGCGGTCCTGGCACGACGCTGATTATGGAGCAAACCGTGCCCCGAAGCGGACATCCTCGGTCGGTGTCCCAAGGGAGGGCTTGCGCGATTAAAGGGTGCGCCTTGGCGCCGGATTTCTGTTTCTTGTTGTGGAACAGAACCGCGAATCCGATGGAAAAGGGTCTATTTGCCGCCATACTCCGTTAGCCCTATAATGTCATGAGAGTTGAGATACCGCAGCGCTCCCTGTAAGTGTGAGTTTCATCTCAGCGCTTGAGTTATAGAGAACATGCCCGTGGCGGGATGAGGCCCGGGTTTGGCGCTTGGGCGTCTCGCTCGCCGGTCGAAAGGATTTTTCATGTATCGATTGTTTCGCGGCGCCGCCGGTAAAAAGCTCTTCAAGTATTTGTTGATCTTTTTTCTGGGAATCGTATCTCTCGGCATGGTGCTTACGCTGGCTCCAATCCCCGGCGGCACTTCGGACACCTCGCAGACCAACGTGCTCGCCACGCTCAATGGCACGAACATCACCGTCCAGAATCTTCAGAGCATCATAAACAAGCAACTGCAGAACGCGGGAAATGATCCGAAGGCGATCACTCGCATGGTGCAGACGTCGCTCGATGACATCATTCTCCGGCAGGCGATGCTCACTCAGGCGAGTAAGATGGGCCTTGAGGTTTCAAACCAGGAGCTGGCCGCAGCGCTGCACGATATCCCGTATCTTTACCAGAACGGCCAGTTCATCGGCATGGCCGCGTACGAGAGCATGGTTCAACAAGAAACAGGCATGGGCGTGCCCCAGTTTGAGAATCAGTTGCGTGACACCATCCTGATTCAGAAATTGCGCGACACTGTAACCGATGCCGTTCAGGTAACTCCCGAAGAAGTGCACTACGAGTTCCTCCGCCGGAATGAGAAAGCGCGCATTCAATACGTGGTGTTTGATCCTACTCAGCTTGTGAACTCAGTGAAGGTCACGCCACAAGCGCTTACTGCCTATTTCGCGGCGCATCGGGCGAACTACAAAGTGTCTGAGCAGCGCAAGGTAAAGTACGTCCTGATTTCGCCGGATGCCGTGCGGGCGCAGGTGACGGTCACGCCGGATGCCGTCGAGCAGTATTACAACCAACACCAATCAGACTACCGTGTGCCTGAGCGCGTTAAGGTTGCGCACATCCTCTTCAGCACAACCGGGCAGACGCCCGCGCAGGCAGCCGCTACGCTCGCAAAGGCAAAGAGCGTCCTGGCGCAGGTAAAAGCCGGCGCGAATTTTGCGGATCTCGCTACGAAAGATTCCAGCGACTCAGGCAGCGCGAAAAATGGCGGAGAGCTCGGCTGGATCCAGCGCGGGCAAACCGTGAAAGCATTTGAGGACGCCGCGTTTTCCATGAAGCCAGGCCAGATCAGCGATCTCATCAAAACGCAATATGGTTATCACCTCATTAAGGTGGAGGCCCACCAGGACGCGCAACTACAGCCGCTCGCGGCGGTGAAGGACAAGATTCAGGCCACACTGGAAAAACAGCAACTGGACGCGGCGCAGCAGGCGCTGGCGAACAAGATTGAGGAAGCCCTGATTGCCAACCCAAACGAATTCGACACGATCGCCAAGCAAAACGGCCTTCAAACCGGCGAAACGCCGCTGTTCACATACGGCCAAGCGGTCCCTGACCTTGGCAACAACGAGGCATTTGAAAACCTGGCCTTCCAAACTCCTGTCAATGGCGTCGGCCAGCCGATCACCGTCCCGAAAGGCGTGGCTATTATTCAGGTCACGCAGATCGTTCCTGAACACTTGCCCAACCTCGAGGAGGTACGGGATCTGGTCGAGCAGGATTACCGGACCGAGCAATCCAAGCTGCTCGCCGCCCAGGACGCCAGGCAGTTCGCCGCACAAATCAAGACCGGAGATTTTGCGAAGCTGGCCCAGACCTATGGATTGAAGGCTCAGCAGAGTCAGGATTTCACGCAACAGGATCAGCTTGAAAACATGATTCCCGGCACAGCCCTCGCTGCCGCCTTCACACTGAAACCCGGCCAAACAAGCAGCCCCGCCGCTGTTGGAAACACCTACGTGGTTTTCAAAGTGCTCTCGCAATCGCCTGCCGTTGAGGCGGATTTCGCCGCCCAGCAACCTCAGATTGCGGGCCAGTTGCTGCAGCAAAAGCGCGATCTCGACTTCCAGATTTA
>JBOGJZ010000237.1:0-11305 GCA_050745645.1 Terriglobia bacterium
GCGCCTGCTTCCATGGCGGCAGACGCGATCTCATAGCTTTCCATGTCCACCACGCTTGCGCCGCTTTGAGCCAGCCGGAGCTTTTCCTCCCGGTTGGCAGCTATGCGAGAAGAGGTAATCCCCTTCACGAGTTCGCAAGGCACGCGCCTTGAGGTCAGCAAATCCGCGATCCGCTCCGCCAGGCCGCGCGCGCACTGAAGCGGCGGACGGCCGGGCTGCGTTGAGCGCACCTCCGTGTAAACGACAATAGCGCCCTCGTCTAACGAAGCAGAAAGAGCGCCGCACAGTCCCGTCATAAGAACCGCATCGGGCTGCGCGTGGGCAGCCAAACCGCTGTTCCCAGGACCAAGGCCAAGCGCGGTCCGGCAGCGTTTCCGGGCCGCAAGCGCGCCCATGCCGGTGATAATCAACACCACCTGGTTTTCTCCGCACGGCCGCGCGTGGAGCGAGCCGGCGCAGCTTGCGCTCGATCCGGCACCCATCAGCCGTTTCACCGGCCTGCCCTCCATTTCCGATGCTGCGAACACATAGACCAAGCTCATGGTTCCTTAACGAACAGATTTGTAGCGCAGCGTTCGCCTTATAACGCTGCGGGCTTTCTGCCGGATGAAACGCCGCAGGGTCTAAAGGCGGACCGTGCGCTACAACTTAGTCTGAAGCCGGTTCGGGGTCAAGGCGTTTGTCGTCTGGCGCAGTCCTTGCCTTAAGCAGGAGTTCGGAGAATAATGAGTCAGTCTTCATGCTGGAACTGAACCCCGAGCAACAAAAGGCCGTCGAGCACGGTGAGGGACCGTTATTGGTGGTAGCCGGTCCTGGGACCGGCAAAACCCGTGTTATCACGCGCCGCATCCTCCACCTCATTGAGCACGGTCCGGGCGGGGGCGATCCGACGCCACCACGGCAGATCCTGGCGCTGACCTTTACCGGAAAGGCAGCCCAGGAGATGAAGCGCCGGGTAGCGGAAGCTCTGCCCGCGCTCGAATCGCCGCCTTTCATCTCCACCTTTCACGCCTTCTGCCTGCACATCTTGCGCCGCCGGCACGTGGACCGCCTGCTGCTGGATAAGACTGACGTGTGGATTTTCCTTCGCCGCCGCATGGAGGAGCTTGGCCTGGAGTTTTATCAGAAACTCGCTGAACCCGGCGCCTTCCTGCACGACCTTAATGAATTCTTTTCGCGCTGCCAGGATGAGCTGATCGATCCCGGCGGCTTTGAGCATTACGTCCGTGCGCGCGAACAGCATTTTTCGGCGCGCTTCCCGCATTTTGCGCCTGCCGCAGCTTCTCCCGAAGAGACTCTGGCCCGGCAGGAACTACTGAGGCTGCGGGAGCTGGCGCGCATCTTCCACAACAGCCGGCGGTTGATCGAGGAGGCCGGCGCTTCCAGCCTGGGAAGTCTGGTCAGCGAAACGGTGGCTCTGTGGGATAGGTTTCCGGGCGCGCTTGAGCAAGTGCGCGGCGGCTTCCGCGCCGTTCTGGTGGATGAATTCCAGGACACAAACTACGCGCAGGTCGAGTTGCTGAAAAGGCTGATCGCGCCGCCGTACTTCATCACTGCCGTCGGCGACGACGATCAGGCGATCTACCGCTTTCGCGGCGCATCGCACGGCGCCTTTGAAATGTTTCACCAGGCGTTTCCGGGCCACGCAACCGTGTACTTGAACCGTAACTACCGCTCCACCCAAAAGATCTTGAGGGCCGCTGAAGTGGTGATTGCGCAAAACACGCGACACGCAAGCAAGCCCGCCCTCGTCACCCAAGGCGAAGAAGGGCGCCCGGTTTATCTGCTCAAATCGCCCGATGCCCTTAGTGAAGCGCTCTGGATAGCCTGTGAAATTGAACGGTTAGCCGGCAAAGGCTTTAGCTACGGCGGCATCGCAGTTCTCTACCGCGCTCACAACAACCGCGACCTGCTGGTGGAAGAGTTCCGGCGGCGCAGCGTGCCATTTGCGGTTCGCGGACTCTCCCTCCTTTCGACGACGGTGCTGCGGGATTTGACGGCGTGGCTCAAGATCATCGCTTCGCCGCACGACAATATCAGCCTCACGCGAGCGCTGCTCGCGCCGCGGTGGAGATTTCCGGAAGATCTCGCTCAGCAGGTGCGGGCGCGGGCGGCCAAGGACCGTTGCTCGCTTTACGACGTACTCAAAAATGACCGTTCAGCAGCCTTCAGCGGGCAACTTGCCGCAACCGGATGGAGAGACATCGAAAAGCTGTTGGGGAGCCTGCGGCGATCCGCCGCAGTGGTCAGCGTGACGGCGCTTATCAACCGCCTGCTGGAGCAGCTCGGCTGGCGTTACCTGCCCGGCTCACCGGAGTTAGCGTACTTAGAGGCGTTCACAAAATTCGTTGAGGGTTGGGAGCAGAAGAGTGAGACGCGGCGGCTCGCCGAGTTTATCGAGTATTTCGATTACTTTGTTGAGGCGGGCGGAAAGATCGAAGCGGCGGAGGCCGCCGAACCTTCAAACGCCGTGCAGATGATGACTGTGCATGCCGCGAAAGGGCTGGAGTTTCCGGTGGTCTTTGTCATCGGCGTCTCGGCGCGCAGGTTCCCTTCTATGGAGCGCAAACCCGTCATCGAATTTCCAGATGATCTTCGCAAGGGGCCTCTGCCGCCGGCCAACATTCACGTGCAGGAGGAGCGGCGTCTTTTCTTTGTGGCGCTCACACGCGCCCGCGAGCGCCTCTACGTTTCTAGTTTTGCGAAGACGCCGCGCCAGCAGTCCATTTTTATCGATAACCTGCTTGCAGACCCAATCGTTTCGGCGCGCGATATCGAGGTGATCGAGGTTCCCGGCGCTTCACCCGGGAAAAGCAGCCGCTCTGCGCTCCATGCTGCACGCCCACGCTCAGCGGAAACGGGAACGAAAGTGCTGCTCTCGGAAACGGCGCGCGGCGCGGCGCAGGGACGCTTGTTTGCTGAAACAAGAGAATCCGGCGCTTCTCACCCGGACATCGAAGGTTGGGCGGAAAAGCCTGCGGCCTTTTCTCTGGAAGAAAAACTCCGCATGAGCCCGACCGCAGCCGAAGACTATCGCGGCTGTCCCCTCAGATACAAGTTTCATCACATCTTGAAAATTCCGGCCGGCCCGCAGGCGGCGTTGAGCTTCGGCAATCTGATGCACCAGAGCGTCCGGCGCTATTTTGAAATCCGCCGAAGATCGCTGCCCTCCTTTGAGGAGATCGAGCGCTTCTACGCCAGCCGCTGGAAGAGCGCGGGTTTTGATGATTCCTACCAGGAAGAAACCTACCGGAAGGCTGGGATCGAGCAGCTTCGCGCTTTCGTTGAATCCCGCAACGTGGAGGCGCTCGATGGCGGTAAAATCCAAATGGAGTTGAATTTCAAGATTGGCCTCGACGACCTGGAAATCGAAGGCCGCATCGATCAGGTTCGTCTGCTGGATCCGGTTGAAGACCGCCTGGTGGAAATCACAGACTACAAGACGGGCCGTCCTCGCACGCAGAAGGACGCGGATAAAAGCTTACAGCTCTCGGTGTATGCGCTGGCGGCGCAAAGGGCGCTCGGCCTGAAACCCGGCCGCCTGGCTTTCTATAATCTGACCAACAACGAGGCGGTCTTCACGACGCGGACTCCCGAAGATTTGGAGGAAGCCGTCGGCGTGATTCGCGGGGCAGCCGCTGAAATTCGCAGCGGGCAATTTCCACCCAAGCCGGGTTTCATTTGCCGTTGGTGCGATTATCAGCCTCTTTGCCCCGCCCACGAAGATTGATCGCGCGGCGGCGGCGCGCAAAACGAGACGTCTCCTATGAACCTTTGGTTAGCGCTCGGAGCAGGCGTGATCGTAGGCGCTGTAATCGCCTGGCTGTGGAACCAGGCGCGTACGCAAACCCGGCTCGCCTCGGCCCGGATCGAAGCGGAAGGAAGGATTAAGGGCGCCGAAAGCGCCGCGGGCGAACTGCGCAGCCAACTTGCGGAAATACCGGCGCTGAGAGAAAAGCTCAAATTGGAGGAGGCGGCTCGCGTGGCCGCCGAGACTCGTCTGGAGCAGGCGCAGGAAGGACTCGCGCAGCAACGTCACATGCTGGAAGAAGCGCAAACACGGCTCGCCGATACGTTTCGTGCTCTCGCGGCGGATGCCCTCAAGAGCAACGACCAGCAATTCATCGCGCTGGCGAAAAGCACGTTTGAAACTATTCAGGCTCAGGCCAAGGGGGATCTCGAAACGCGGCAGAAGGAAATCGGGTCGCTCGTGGATCCGTTGAAAGAGTCCTTAGGCCGTTACGAACGGCAAATCCAGGAAATGGAAAAATCCCGGCTAACCGCGTACGTCAGCCTTGAAGAACAGCTTCGCAGCCTCTCGGCCATTAACCAGCAGTTGCAGAAAGAAACCGGCACGCTGACCAATGCTCTGAAAGGCGGGCCGCAGGTGCGCGGCCGCTGGGGCGAGATGACGTTGCGCCGCGCCGCTGAGCTCGCCGGCATGGCAGAGCACTGCGATTTTGTGGAGCAGGAGACGTTCACCACTGAAACCGGCCGCCTGCGGCCCGACATGGTCGTTAACCTTCCTAGCGGCCGCCGCATTGCTGTGGACGCCAAGGCGCCGCTCGAAGCCTTTCTGCAGGCGGCTTCGTCAACCAGCGACGCAGAACGCACGGCAGCGCTTTCACGCCATAGCGAGCTCGTGCGTGACCACATGAACGAGTTGGCTTCCAAAGCCTATTGGGACCAATTCGACCAAAATCCGGAAATTGTGGTGCTTTTTCTCCCCGGTGAATCATTCTTCAGCGCCGCGCTCGAACAGGATCACGAGTTGATGGAAGATGGGATGAAAAAACGCGTGGTGCTGGCCACGCCCACCACTCTTGTGGCGCTGCTGAAGGCGGCGGCCTATGGCTGGCGGCAGGAAAGCATTGAGCAGAACGCTCGCGAGATCAGCGAGCTCGGCAAGCAGCTCCACGACCGGCTGCGCGTCTTTCTTGACCACTTCAGCAGGATGGGGCGCGCTCTCGGCGGAGCTATCTCTGCATACGATAGCGCCGTAGGATCGCTCGAAAGAAACGTTCTTGTTTCCGCACGAAAATTCAAGGAGCTGGGCGCTGCGAGCGGCCAGGATTTGGCCGAAGCCAATCCCATCGAAGCAATCCCGCGCGAGCTGGCCGTACCGGAACCCATCGAAAACGAGTAACCCTTCATGCGGTTACCCGTCTTCATAACGGATAACATTCTAAATTGCGCGATACGACCCTTAAAATGTCAAAGGGCATTGTGCTACACTTCTTCCCGTAGCGCCGTTCACCAAACACAGTGGGCCGTTAGCTCAATTGGTAGAGCAACTGACTCTTAATCAGTAGGTTGAGGGTTCGATTCCCCCACGGCTCACCATTATTCCAACTGACTTTTGAATGTTAGGTTGGGTGCTACGCTACGCCTGTGCTACGCTGAGAAACATTTTCCACAGGGTTTGCCCGGCTGGATTGGCTTGAGTGGGTTGCACTGTTTTGGTGCGCCTTGTTCGCGGGATGGGATTGCCCTACCAGTGGAGAGAGCGCGCGCCGGCATGTCACCGGGCTTCACGACGTGGGGGCGCATCAGAGAGAGCCTTTCCTCCGAGTTGCCGGGCGTAACGCCAGCCGGAACACGGTTGATTTAATCCGCCCCGCGTGCGACCATAGCGGCATGGAACTCACCGCCGTTTTCAAGAAAGTCCCCGAAGGCTACATTGGTTGGGTTGAGGAATTACCCGGCGCGAACACGCAGGGATCAACGCTGGCTGAAACCCAAGAGAACCTCATCGAAGCCATTCAAATGATCCTTGAGGCGAACCATGAACTCACAGGAACTCCCGTTCCTGCCGAATTCATCCTGAGAGAAAAAGTCTCCCTGGCTTCTGCATGAAGCGGCGCGACCTTATCCGTCACCTCGAACGCCAAGGCTGCCAGTGTGACCGTGAAGGCAGCAAGCACACCCGCTACAAAAATCCGGCCAAGAACAAAACCTCATCCATCCCCCGGCATTCCGAGATCAACGACTTGCTGGCCCGCAAAATTTGCCGTGACTTGGGCATTCCCGAACCCGGCCCTCAACGCAAGGGGTAACGCCCTTGGCCTTTGAGATGGTCATGCTTGCAGGCGAGACACCCCGCCGTGAAGCCTGTAGCCGTGCAAACGTTAATCCCGCTGGACCGCCTATTGAGGGGGCGCAACACCTTCGAGGGGGTTCGTCAAACCGCCTTTGTGTATCCACTTCATCGCCTCTTCAATGACCGTCCTGGACGGGTGGTGTCCCTTCCCTACGGGGATGCCGTACATGCGGCGATAGAGTCCCTTTTGCTGAAACCGGTGACGGACCTGCCATTTTCCAGTACCGTTCGCGGTTTCCACCGTGAGGGTGTAAATTCCGTAATCCACGTTGTAGGGCACGGCGGTTGAACTAGTGGTTGTCGCGGTTGCGTTCACATCACCGGTTATGTCCGTTTCGGACCGGGCTTGCCCTAGCTGCGTGCCATGATAGACGGCGGCCTTCACCGCGATGAACGCGGCTGCGATTTTTATGGTCTGCCCTCCGCGCAGGAAACGTGAGGGTTTGTGGCAGGCAGCGCCACGCCAGCAGCCATTCATGCCCTTCGGTGAGAAGCGGCTGCGGTGCGATGGGGTTCTTCCGCAATGAACTCGATTTTCAGCTTTTGATTCAGAGCGTGCGCAAGCCGAAGCAACGTACCGAGCCTCATGTTTTGCGGCGAGTTCTCGATGACCGATATCTTGGAGGCATTCATTCCCGCCCGCGCCGCAAGCTGGGTCTGATTAAGACCTCGCTTCTGGCGCAAGCTGGCGATCTGAATGCCGACCTCAAGGCTCTGAAGTTCTTTTTCGATTTGTTGCTTCGTCTCAGGGTCCCCCATCAGGCGATCATAGTAGCGTGTCCAGCGAGAAGGCATGGCGGTTCCTCCCGGTTCTTTAAGTTTTAAGCCGCCGATTGTGGTCGGCCAGTCTTTCTTCTGCGATTTGTATGTGTGCCTCTTCCAGTTTCCCGGTGTTCTTGACGACGCCGTGCAACAGGATAAAAGTCCTCTTGGAATCTGCGAAATAAAGGATGCGCAGTCTGGTTTTGCCAAGCCGCGTTCGCAACTCCCTTAATTTGCCCCGTACTTGAGACGAATAGGGAAAGGGCAAGTCCACGCCATATTCTGCCAACTTCTCAATCAGCGCGACCAGCTTGTTTCTCTGCTTCGCCGCCAAGCTGTCAAGGAACTCCTCGACGGGAGCCTTGCCGTCCGCATCCTCATAGAAGCCCACCTTCCATCGCATTACTTATACGATATACCTTAAAAGGTATGGATTCAAGCAAATTACTCGGCGCTGGGCGTGCCGTGGATTTTCATAGCCCTGTGCACACGAGAAAGGGACTGTGTTTCAAACTCGCGGCGGCACGGCCCCTGCACAAGCTAAATTTTCATGCCCCCCGTAGGGCCATCCTGCCTGAAGATGACCGAGCCGGACGAGACAAGAGGGACGTTGAAATTGATGGCGGAGGGGTACTGTTTCCGGGTGCATGGCCCGCCCGTTTGAGATTCGGAGGGGGCACGCATGGTTCTGACTTTTCGATGTAAAGCACTTTGAGGCACTCAACTTTGGTAGGGACCGTTGGCGGGGAGCAGGTGTAGCGCAACGTCCGTCTTCTGACGTTGCGGTTTTTCAAGCAGAAAATGGAAATGCCGCAGGGTTACAAAATGAGCCCTGCGCTACGCTCTTTGCGAGTTGATCTTTACAGCGAGCATCGGAGAAAACGCATCTAAAGTTCGCGGGCAGTTGCTTACGGGCCAGGGTATGGGATGAGACAATCGAAGGCGCTCCGCGCCGAAGACACATCTCCACTGAAGGCTGACCGGGTGGGCGGTAAGCCGGCTTCTCCAGTGCTGCGACCCCTGGACCGCATTCTTCCGAAATCATGACTTTCTACTTTTGCCCTTCGCCACTTCCCAGGTCCATCCGCGTTCTTTGAAGGGCGCGAAGGATTCCGGCAGAATAGGGCCGCAGGGGCATCACCCGAGCGAATTGCACCTTGCAGCGGTGTTGGGCGCTCTCAAGAGGCAGTTTGCCGGGCCGGTTGGAGGTCTATTGTGCAAGGGCGGGACTCACAGCGGAGCATGTATGAGCTGGGCGAGGCCACAATGGCTCAGCGGGTAACGTTGGCAGTGATGGTGGGGTTGTGGGTGGGGCTGGGGTGGTGGCTGTTGATGGGCGGAGGCCTCGAAACCGCGCATGGCTGGTTCGGCTGGATTCGCGGCTCCGGGGACAGGCCCCGGCAGATTTGCCTGGCTACAGCCTTTTCCATTTACTACATCCGGATTCTCTTCACCGAATTCGTCTTCCTGAAACGCGGCGTGAGTTGGAGCGAAGTGCTCACGATCGCTCCGTGGGCATTGTTTATTTTTCTATTGCTGGGAATTGCCGGCGGGACGAACCCGGATGTTTTGGGTGCGATGGGGTTCGCCGGGATGAGTCTATTTCTCCTCGGATCCTGGATGAACTCCTCTGCGGAGCGCGCGCGGCACGTTTGGAAACAGCGGCGCGAAAATCGTGGCAAGCTCTACACTCGGGGGCTATTCCATTATTCGAGACATCCGAACTATCTCGGCGACCTGCTTTCGTTCTCTGGAATGTGCTTGATTTCGGGAGCATGGGTGACGGCGGTAATCCCCGTGCTGATGCTGGCGGGTTTCGTGTTCGTAAACATCCCGGTGCTTGATTCTCACCTGCACGGCCACTATGGCGCGGCGTTCGATGAGTATGCGAGGCGAACGCGCAAATTAATTCCTTTCATCTATTGAGTCTGCATCCTGGCGGGCACGCCGTCATCGCCAAGAATGACCGCGCTTGCGAGCCCGCACTGGAAGGCTATCGCAATTATGAGACGCGGCTTGAATCTGCTTTCCGCGATCTGGCCGAAGAGCGCAGCGCCGGCGCAGAAATCCAATCACGCATCGCGCGGGAGTTGCGGAAACTTCACTTAGCTTCTACCTGCCATAGAACCGATTCAAAAGGTTGGTGACCGAGTGGCGCCGCCCCTTGGCCGGCCGCTCGAATTTCGCTGCGCCAACAGCCCCCTTCAGGCCTGGTTCCGCTGCCGGCGGGGGCATGGCATTGCGCAAAACACCGGCAAGCCCGGGCAGATTAGTTGAATTGACTTCCGCGCTTTGGATGTCTTAACCTTCGGTCTGTGCGCCTTCCGGCAGTGAGAGTTCGCCGGGGCGCTGAAACGTGGTTATGGCATGGCCATCCTGGCCATGAAGGGCGGGGTAGCTCAGTGGTAGAGCGAGGGTCTCATAATCCCTAGGCCGGGAGTTCGATCCTCCCCCCCGCTACCAAGCTGTTTTCGGCGGTTTGCTTCCACTCCAACCTGTCTACAACCTCTGGAGCGGGGTAGCGCAGAGTTTCGCTGTTTAGAAACTCTGCGGCTGTTGGTTTCAAATCCGCGTTCTCTCATCGGCGGGCAGCAATATGCGATCTACAGACAGAATGCCGCTGACGACCTCGGGCGCAGCTACGCTTCCCGTATAATCGCGCACGCGGGTCGCGCACACATGACGCAGTCTGTCATGTATGCGATAAAGAGAAGCTCGCCCCTGAAATTTGATCTGTGGGCTATCTCCGAAAGCCGCACACATCGCAATAACGGCGATGTATGCGCCACCCAGCGAACCTACTTAGCCGGCAGTTTAACGTTAGTTTGCGCGCACGCCATGTAAGCGTTCACAAGGCCAGTACCACCTTCCGGGTGAGCCTTAGCCGCTTGCTGCCGGCAAGCAGCCCTCTGCTTGGCTTGCTGTTGACGATCCGAAATTAGTTGCCGGTACTGCTGCTGAGAGACCGCATTCCGTTTTCTTATCGGGACTTGTTGTGCTTGCACAACATTGGCTTGCGCAGTTGCAGTATCTGGCGTAGCTGATAACGTCGCGGGTGCTACTGTTTGCCCCGGAGCGGATGATTGTTGCCCCAGTGGTGATTGGACCGTCCCTTGCGCCTGCTGAACCGTCCCCTGTGCCTGCTGAACGGCCCCTTGTGCCTGCTGCATTGAGCCGTTTACTTGGTCCTGCACTTGACGCAGCCTGCCGAAGAAACCGGAATGATGTGCCGGCGCGGCGGTGCTGGCCTGGGGTTGCCCTGCAGCAGGGGACGCTGAATTCTGAGTACCGGAAGCAGGCGGGGTCGCGCTTTCACCCGCAGCAGCAGGCGGAGTCGCCGCAGAATCGCGATGCTTGCTGGACGCCGCCAGCATCGCATCCATAATTTTAGAACTCACACCTTGCTTCTTGAGATTGACCAGCGCCGAGGCAGAGTCATCGAAATTTGTTTCCTGTGCATGAATGGCACTGATGACGGTGGCGTCGGGCAGTCCCGCCTTTACCATTGTGACGACGTCGTCATTACTCATGGGCTTTGCATGGCCTTGTGCGAACGAAATGCTTCCCGTGAAGAGCGTAAACACGACAAGGCCAAATAGGACTGACATCTTTCTCATTGCATCCCTCCTTGGCAGATTTGACCCCCCAGGGGTTTCCGTTTTGAAACCACAACTCATCGATAACCTGCATCTGACCTGGGATTTCTCTTTGGACTTGCCCGATAATATACACCCGATCCCATCAATCTGCAATGCGCCGGTTTTTCGGCGGCCCGCGGCAGAGTCCCAAGCCAAAACACAGCCCAAAACTGTCATTGCGCCCTGCGCCGCCGGGTCAGGCGGGTGGCGCACACATGACGGAGTCTGTCATGTGTGCGATAAAGAGAAGCTCGCCCCTGAAATTTGATCTGTGGGCTATCTCTGAAAGCCGCACACATCGCAATAACGGCGATGTATGCGCCACCCAGCGCATTATAACCGGATGTTTTCCTGAAAGGCCGCAGAGTATCTGAAACGCGAAACTCTGCGCTACGCGCTCGCGCAAGGGCCGCCCAGCCCGGACTTCTCACCATGACCTGAGAAAAACTGTCTCAGGCGTCTCATCCGTCTCCATGCGCGCTTTCCGCCCTGCTATTCTGAAGCTGCCATGAACAACCATCATCCAAACTTCCGTTTATGCCGGTCTCCGAAGCTCACCCCGGCGCGCCTGGCCGCCTGCCGGTCAAACGCCCGCAAATCCACCGGCCCCCGCACGGCGCGGGGAAAGGCCCGCTCGTCGCTGAACGCGCTCAAGCACGGGCGGTATGCCCGCCGCCTGACCCGGACCCTGGAGCAGGCAGGCGAGAGAGGGCAGTTGAGAGTCTACGGAGAGATCGTGGACCGGATCAGCCGGCGCTTCCGGGTGGATTGGGAGCGGGAGCAGCGGATCACGGAGCGCCTCGCG
>JBOGJZ010000238.1:0-3046 GCA_050745645.1 Terriglobia bacterium
GCTCCTACAATCCGTGTCGCGCCGAGCTGATTTTCATGGCAGATGCCATGCGCCTGCGACGCACCGCTTGTGGATGAAAATGGCTGTGTCATCCCCGCGAAAGCGGGAATCCACCCCTGGGACCCCCGCTTTCGGGGGGGTGACGGCGGACGGGTCGTGTAGTAGAAGGCGGCTTTGAACAACCCTTTTTATTTTCAGCGTCGCGGGCCGCTATTGTCACAGCAGCCTGAATTGAGAGATGACGGATATGCCGGCTGTTGAAACCTGCAAACTCACGAAGGACTACCGGTCAGGTTTTTGGCGCAAGCGCCCGCGCCGGGTTTTAGATAGTCTAGATCTGACCGTGGAATCAGGCGAGACGTTCGGCTTGCTCGGACCCAACGGCGCCGGAAAAAGCACCACGCTCAAGCTCTTTTTCCGACTGATTTTTCCTACAAGCGGATCGGCGCGCATCCTGGGCCGCGATTTGAGCGACTTGTCGTCGCACGCGCGCATAGGCTATCTTCCCGAGAACCCGAGTTTCTATGACCACCTGAGCGCCGCTGAATTCCTGGAGTTCACCGCCCAACTCTTCGGTCTCGAGCGGCGCCCGGCCCGGGAACGAAGCCTTCGATTGCTCGACTACACCGGGCTAACAGAATCCAAAGACCTGGCGATTCGCAAGTTTTCGAAAGGAATGGTCCAGCGCCTCGGAATCGCGCAGGCGTTGATCAACGACCCTGATCTGATTTTCCTTGACGAACCCATGTCTGGCCTCGATCCAGTTGGCCGCCGCGAAATACGAAACTTGATCTTGCATCTCCGGCGCGAGGGCAAAACCATCTTCTTCTCGACCCACATTCTCGCGGATGCCGAGACGCTATGCGACCGGGTTGCCATCCTCAATCGGGGGCGGCTTCTTGGCTGTGGCAAGCTCCGCGATATCCTACGGATGGACATTTCGACCACCGAAATGGTGCTGGAAAAGCCTTCCGGTCAGGTTCTCCAGGAGCTCAACCCGTATGCGCGCTCCATGTTCAGGACGGGCGATCTCGTGCGGATTGAGTTTGACGGCGAGCACGATCCCAATGCGATGCTCGGCACGGCGCTGGCCTGCGGCGCTCGCGTCGTGTCTCTGAATCCCGTCAAAGCCTCTCTCGAAGACTATTTTATGGCTCAGGTGGGAGAAGCGGCCAGAGGCGCTGCTTCATCTCCGTCTGAGGAAACGGCGTCTCCGAATGATTCATCGCATCGCCACAATCGCGTTGCACACCTTTAAGCAATCCGTGCGCGACAAGGCGCTTTACAGCCTGATCGCCTTCGCGTTTCTGCTGACCGGCGCCTCGCTCCTGTTCGGGAGGATCTCCGTCGGGATCCAACGGCTCATTCTCATTAATCTCGGGCTGAGCGGCATCGCAGTCTTTGGGTTGCTCATCGCCATTTTCATCGGCATCAGCCTGGTCTGGAGAGAGATTGAACGGCGAACACTGTACCATGTGCTTTCGAAGCCCGTGGCGCGCTGGGAATTTATCGTGGGCAAATACCTTGGCCTATTGCTCACGCTGACGGTCAACACGGCGGTGATGGCCGCCGGATTTTACGTAGCTCTGGGGTGGTTGGATGGGCGGCTCCAAGCTCGCGACGCCGGGACGTTGGAGGCGGTGTACTTTATCCTGCTTGAGCTGGCCCTGGTTGTGGCGGTGGCGCTGTTCTTCTCCTGCATCTCGAGCCCTGCCCTTTCAGCCGTTTTCACCTTCTGCGTTTTTGTGATCGGGAATCTGGCAGGAGACATCCGGTGGTTCGGGCAGGAATCAGGAAGCGCAGTGATGGCAAAGGTTACCACGCTCCTTTATTACCTGCTTCCGAACTTCGCCGGCTTCAACGTGATCAGCCGGGTTGCCCACGGCGAGCTGGTCCCCGGCTATCTGTTGCTTTCGAATTCCCTTTACGCGTTACTGTACGCCGTCATCTTGATTTCCGCCTCGATTTTAATCTTTGAGGAGCGCGAACTGACGTGAGCGGCGGCGTTGCAGCGGCGGTTTCCTGGCCCTCGCGCCGGGCCATCCTGTGGGTGATCCTGGCCTGCGCCTTCCTGCTTCAGGCCCCCTTGCGCCGCGCGATGGATCACATCCACTGGAGCGCCGGAGAAACCACTTTATACGTAACTTCCGGAGAACGGCTCCGGAGCCTGAGCCTTGGCTATGACGGTCTTCTTGCCGACCTCTATTGGACGCGGGCGGTCCAATACTACGGGAGAGAACGGCTCACCGAGCGGCCGCGCTTTGAGGCGCTCGGCCCTCTGTTACGAATCACGACCGCCCTTGACCCTCACCTTCTGGTCGCCTATCGCTTTGGCGCGATCTTCCTCGCGGAAAAGCCGCCCGAGGGCGCTGGCCATCCCGAGGAAGCGATGCAACTGTTGCGCCGGGGAATCGTGGCCAATCCTGCATACTGGCGCTTTTGGGAAGATCTCGGCTTTATTGAATACTGGGACTTGAAAAACTACGCCGCCGCCGCGCGGATCTTCAGAGCGGGCAGTGAGCGCCCCGGCGCTGAAATCTGGATGAAAACTTTGGCGGCGTCGGTGGCGGCGAAAGGCGGAGAGCTTCAAAGTTCCTGGGTGCTTTGGTCGCAGATTTACCGCTCGGCGCAAACTGACTCGATCCGCAACAGCGCTCTGGAACACTTGGCGGCGATTCGAGCGTCCGAGGAAATTCGAGCTTTGGACGGCATCCTTGCGGCCTATCAGAAAAAAGAAGGCCGCGCTGCAAGGTCCTTCGGGGATGCCGTCGCTGACGGCCTTCTACGCGCCGCGCCGCGCGATCCGGGCGGCGCGCCGTTAGTGATCGGCGGGGACGGCAGGGCGCATCTGGGACCTGCCAGCCGGATCGATCTCGGATTAATCGAATAGCGGATGCGCCTGACGTCGGAGCGCGGAACCTGGCAGGTTGCTGAAAAAGTCCATTTTGTCATGCTGAGCAGAGCGAAGCATCTGCTTGTCGTATTGAAAGGGAAGAATTTAGATTCCTCGCGCCTGTTGGCTCCTCGGAATGACAGGCTGGACGAC
>JBOGJZ010000239.1:0-2613 GCA_050745645.1 Terriglobia bacterium
ACTTTAGCGAGAGTGGCCAGGCCCTTATCCTTTTCCTGATCCACCTTCGCCGCCTGCGGCACAAAAGGCATAATGGCGCCTGCATCCATTTCGGCCGGGTGCAGGCGCAGCTCGGCAAGCTGATCCCGCAAGGTTTCCGGGTGAACCGCGCCAGGAGGCAGGGGCCACGGCTTGTCTTTGGGTGCAGTGGCGAGAGGATAGAGGTCGGAAACGGAAATGCCGTTGACGGGTTCAGCGGGGTGCCCGGCAAACCAGCCAAGCACGTGCGTCTTGTACCCTTTTTGAGTCAGGATGTTCCAAATCGCCTTTACCTTGCGCGAGGTGCTGGTGACTGGGCGAATCCCGCCGCTATTCGGATCAGGTTCGGCAAAACCGTGGATGCCGTGCTTATCCGCCCGCTTGCCGGTGGCGATGGAATTCCACAGCATCGGCGAGAGAATAGGATGCAGCGTGGCGAGGTTGCCCATCACGCCGCGATTGATGAAATCATCGAGCGCAGGCATCAGGCCCTGATCGAGCAGCGGCGTTGCTACTTTCCAGTCGGCGGCGTCCCAGCCAATCAGCAAGACTTTTTTTGCAAGCGGTTCGCTCATACTGTCACGGTGTCCTGAGTCAGTATTTTCTGCATTGCGATGTGACTACCGCGTCTTCTCACCTCAGTAAAGCCATACCTCCCCAGGATTGCGCAAACCTCCTTGCCGGAGAGAACGCGCAGCTTACCCAACAGCAACCTCGATGTGAGCAGGGTAGCGCAGACTTCGCGTCTTTCGAAGTCTGCGGCTTTTCTTAGGCTACGAACGCTGCGCTACAAGCCTTTTCCTCAGCATCAGCAGCCCTATTGCACCGAGAGCGAGCAGGCTCAGCGTTCCAGGTTCAGGAACCGTGCTCGTCTGGCCGGCATCGATCGTCTGGCGGGGAGTCGTGTCAATCGCTACCTCATCGACCTTGGCAACGATTCGGCCCTTTGAGGTCACGCTATTGCTTAGCTTGGCCCAACCAAAGTAGGATTTACCGGACTCAAAAAAGCTCAGTCCCATGTATCCTGCGCCCGGCGTTGTCCACTTGCCCAAGAGGCTCCCTCCGGCGGTTCGGCCTTCCATCAATCCATAGAACTTAAAATTGTCGCCCGGCCCGATTGGCTCGCCCGCCGAGAGCTTCAAAATGGATCCACCCGGGACGGCTCCGTGGACGAGCGCGACGTACGGATTTTTGTGTGTGTGGGTTGCGCTGCCGGCGAGCATGTCGGTTCTGCCTGCATTCACTGCCTCGGAAAATCCAAGGAGCGGCACTCCATGCGAGGAAAATCTAACGAAGCCCTTTGCCGGGCCAGCGGTAAAGGGCGGAGTTGGCGTGTAGGTCACAATGTCGGCCATGGCCGGCGTTGCCGCTCCCATCAGCCCCAGCCCCGCGGCTGCCGTTGCGGCCAGCGCATAAGCCGCCAGCCGCTTATCAAGAGATTCACTGATAGTTCTCGACGTCCTCTGTTGAAGACGAGCGTCGTCCAGCTTTTTACCAGTTTCTGGTTTTTGCATGATTTCCCCTTTTTAATTAAGTTGAAATGAACTGCAAATTACGTATGTCGGGCGCCCTCCTGAAAATGCTCACCCGTTTGCCGAGCGCTCACCTGCAGGAGGCAAGACTTTATCACGGTTTTTTTCGCAGGACAAGCACTACCCTGGGCAATAGAATCCCAGTAAACTTCCCCGGGAAAGGGGGCCAAAACGGGCAGATTTAAGCCACACGGCACTCAAAAGTGACGGCGTTAGGACCTCGAATGTTGCGTTACACTGAAGGTTGGGCGCCCTCCGATGAAATCGCGCGTGATGAATCAAACACGGCCGTGGCTTTTGGGGCTGGCGACGCTGCTCAGCGTTTTCTTTTTGGCGGCTGGAACCCCAAAGGCGAGCTCTAGCCAGCAGCCGCTCCAACTGACGATTTCGCTCGATCAATCCACCGTCATCGAACCCTTCGCCGCGCGCGTGACCCTGCGCTTCCACAACTCAAGCCAAGGCGTCCTATGGCTTTACCGGCCTGTCCGGGATGCCGGCGCAATGTTCATGGGCGAGGTTAACTCCACTTCGAATGGATCATTTATCGCTGCTCATCTGCAACTCACGGCAGCCCAGAACGCCTCCGGAGCGCCGGGCGCAACGATTCCAGGCGTGGGAACGGTCCTGCGCAGTCCTGGTTTTCCTCATCCCGATCTTGTGTCGATTCCTGCCGGCGGAGATTACACTGAGCCGGCATCCATTCATCTCGAACCGGCGAGCGTACGCACCGCCGGCGGCAAGCGGCCGCTCTGGGGCGATTACGAATTGTCGGTAGTCTACAACGCGACGTTCGCTGACGCTCAGGCCCTGCGGAGCGATGCCAAAGTCGATCTGTGGGTGGGATCGCTCAACAGTAATGCCGTGCCGCTGAGACTGGAACCAGCGCCGGATTCCGCGCGCGGCGTCATCTCCGGCTCCGTCGTAGACCGGGAAACTCGCCCCGCCGCGGATGTTCTGGTTTCAATCAGCGACTGGAATGAGCGCGTGATCACACAGGAGGTGACCGCAGCCGACGGAGAGTTCTACGCCGGCGAACTGCCGTTCGGGCGCTATTGGGTAACCG
>JBOGJZ010000240.1:0-24363 GCA_050745645.1 Terriglobia bacterium
GGGTATGAGCGAGAAGCTGGGGCCGGTGGCTTTCCACCGCGATGACGACCAGATTTTTTTGGGGTGTCAGATCGGCCAACCGCGCGATTTCAGCGAGCATACGGCGCAGATCATCGACGATGAAGTGCGCGCCCTAATCAGCAGTCTGGAAGAGCAGGCGACTAAAATTCTCCAGCAACATCGGGCGCAGGTGGAAGCTCTAGCCAACGCATTGATCGAGAAAGAAGTTGTTCAAGCCACTGAGATTCGCGAAATTCTGGAGAGCGCCGGCAACTCCGTTGCCTCAAGGACGTAGGTCTGGCGGACAGGCCGCGAACTTCCGCCTTGACGTGGGCGCGTCAAGCCATTTAAGAATGTAACTTTCGGGTAGATCATCGCGCCATCTAAAATGTTACCGAAGCTCCGTCGCCGCGGGTGTGGGAAAGTGGGAATCCCGCGTGCTCTTGGCGGGATTCCCAAGATCGGTGGAAAAGCCCGTTTTTAGGCTTTTCCAGGGAGCGTCTTTCCCACACCCGTTTTTCGGTTGCAGCCACTGGCGACGATCGTTGTGCAGCGGACAACTCCCGGGGCTGAGCCTGCGGTTTGCCATTTCGTAGATGCGTTTCAGCTTGCGATCAATGGTCCGGGCCAGCTCGAACGGATCCAATCGACTCTTGAGCTTCTTCAAATCCGCCAAGCGGCGGGGCTCGGCGGAGCCGGAACGCGCCACGCGCTCCAACGGGGTCTGCGGGGCATCATAGACGCGCCGCAGCTTCGATCCGACGCGCGTCTTTTTCACCATCTTCACCGAGGGCCAATAGAGATTCAGCAGCCAGCGCAGCTCTTGGCGATACAGATCATTGAGGGCCTCCACGGCCGCCCGCGAATCGTATCGATCCCAGCCCAGCAGTTTTCGCACATGCGTCCAGTTCTTCTGCTCGACGTGGGCATTGTCATCCTTCTTGTAAGGCCGCCCCCGCGTCAGTTGAATGTTCTGGGCCTGGCGCCAGGCCTGCAAATTCCAGTTGATGAGTTCCGAACCATTGTCGCAATCCACTCCTCGCAACGCGAAGGGCAGCGCCTGCTCGACCTCTTGGATGGCCGCCAGGACTGCCACCTGGCTGCGCCCCAGGACCGCCCGCGACTCGGTCCAGGTGCTGTGGATGTCGGTCACGTTCAGCGTGTGCCCGAACTCCCCCGCTCCCGAATTGCCCGAATGCGAGACCAGATCGATCTCTGTAAACCCCGGACAACGCACATCCCAACTATCCGTCTTCACCGCAATCTGGTGTTTGAGCAGCAAGCCCGGCTTCGTGCGTCCGTAAAGTCTCCGGCGCGCTTGCAGCTTCTGGTCCCGCAGCCGCCGATCCATCTGCCGGGGACTGATGGCCAGCAACTCCCGCTCCGTCTCGCGGCCGATCCCAAAGCGCTTGCGAATCCATGGCATCCACTCCGGCAGCATCGCCTTCAGCCGCACCGACCAGGGATATCCTGCCGCTTCCCACGTCGCCGTCAAAACCGCCAGCGTCTTGGGCCCGTAGCACTAGGTTCGTTTTCGTCGCACTTGTGTCCGGCTCGCCCGCGGGCCCGGACTCGCCCCGTTTAACAGCCGAATGGCGTACTTCCGGTGATACCCTGTGTTCAAACAGAACTCGTTCAAAATAGCCTGACGCGTCTTCCGATCGCCCTTCTGATACCGCCCATAGATCGCACGAAAATACTCCCATCGCGACTTGTGACCCACCGTAACCCTCCTCGTCCTTCTCGCCGATTCGGGTTACATCTTAAATGGCGCGATCACCACCCCTCTGGTTACATTTTAGATGGCGCGATACGGGGGGTTGAATCGGTACCGAGTCTGGCGTATGCTACTGTTCGCCTTAGTTGCCAGCGAGCGTCGGAAGCGGTTCGCGGCTCACCGGAATTCGGGTGAAGCAAAGGGTCACGGTCTGACGGAATTAAGCTTTTCTCTCCGAAGGCGGGGACGTTCTGCGCCAGCCGCCTAAGGAGTCGAGGAAGGATTTGGCCATGAAGTCTCCTTTCTCCGCGGCGGCATTTCTTTTAGCGATTCTTCTGTGCGCGTATCCTTGCTTCACCAGCAGTGCGTGGGGCAAGGCTCCGCCCCTCCCTTCAAGCAAACCAAGCAGGACACAATCTTCCAAGGAAACGGCTCCAGCGTCTCTGGCCACTATCACTATTCCAGGCCCTCTACGCTCTTTTCTGCGTATGGCCGCCATCAGCCAACAAGTATCCCCGCAGGAAGTACTGCCCCTTCTAGCTCGCAACGTGGCCATGGAAGGATATGAGGGCTATCGCCGGAGGAAAGGCAAAGCCCTCCAACACACAGAATATCTGACCCTGCTGGAAGGCTATGTAAAACAAGCTAGGGAACTGATGGCGCTGGCGGGCCCTAGCGGCGTCATCCGTATTTCTAACTGCGGCCAGGCACAACCCCTGCTGCGTATCATCGGCTATCGGTTGGTGCAACCCTGCGGACCCAACGCATCCGCAGAAACCGGCGACCCGAAAAGGGCTTTTCTTGCCGATGATTCCGGATTCCCCCTGCAAGATTTAGAGCAAATGTTGCGGGGGAACAAACCTTTTACCTATGCTTTTCCCAGCACTCAGGTGCCGGTGCTGTTCAGCCCAAGCGATTGGACTGTGAGTGATAGGGGCAAAAAAAAGGATAAAAGTGACGTTATTGATTCCATTCTACGTCATCCGGATTTAGCCCGCCTTTACTGGGCCCTATCTCGAATGGATATCAATACCCGTTCGTTCCTGCTCCGGTCACCAGGGCTACAGAAGCTCGTTCCACTCGCGCCGGTTCTCGATTTTTACGGCAGCCAAATTTATATCCAGTCTGGCCGAGTCGTAGTTCCCGGAGGATCTCAAGCCGAAGCCGCATGGAAAAATCTGGCGGGAGCCAGCCCGGAATCGCCCAGCGCGTTCATAACGCGCTTGCTTACAAGAGACAACGGGTGGTTGGCAGCCTATTTTGACGCCTTATCCCGGGTGGGCGGAGCGCAGCAGGCGTACTTCACCGAGCCCGCTCATTTACGCCTGTTCTACGAAGCGCTCCGAGGCAAGCACATTTATCCGGGACCGGCGAGGCCGGTGTTCCGGCCTAATCCGGGGCTTCTGCTTCTGGTTACCCGGCTCCAACTGGAGCCAGGAGGTCAACCGCGCATTCCGGGGAATTTGGACGTCTGGAAGACAATCCTTGGCCGGGAGCGCAAAAATGAATCGAGAACGGTCCGCGAGTGGGCCAAGCGCGCTCCTGGCTGGCGCAGTCCAGACCAATTAATAGCCGCCATGTTTGGCCTCTCCAGGGTGACTACTGCGGGCAGTCCGCTGCAGGTGTATTTGGTGCTCAGTGAGATCAATCGAGAGCGCCCGCCGGCTCAACAGCTGTCTCCCCAAACGGTTCAACTGCTCGCGGACAAATTTTCCCAGTTCGGCGACCAGTATCCGATTTTTACCGAGTTTTATGCTTTGAACGATGCTTCGATCACGAGCTTTCTCGACGTGGCGGAGGCCATTGACCGCATCCCCGATCGCCCTCTGCGCGCCGATGCCGCCGGTATTTTTCAAGCCGATGCGGGGTTGTGGCAAATCCTTGCCCGGCAGGGGCAGATCCCCAAGACAAATTGGAATCCGTCCTGGCAAGGCGTCATTAATCCGTTTGCCGGCATCCATTCCTCAACTCAACTCTTCGACGCAGCTCGAAGCTCACTTGGAGCGCTCTGGCTGGCCGCGGCCGGTAGACCTCACCTATCCCAGGACGAAATCATTAACCTGCTCGCCGGCCCTGAGCAAAGCAGCCCGGAAGGTCAACAAGTCAGGCAGGAACTAGCCAATAAAATTGGCTCTGTGTTGGACGCGCAACGCCTCGTTTCCCTCGATACTGTATTTGGATTGGCCGATGGCCTGAACCAGATGGCGCAAGGCGGCCCAGCGCCGCAAAACCTGATCCAATTGGCGGGTGCTCTTCGAGAATTCCAAATGCCAAAGCCGCTGTTCACTAGTGGTGAAAGGGCCGAATGGAGCTACGGACTCTATAGTAATCCTCACATCCAGTCCGAGATGGCAACGGACTTGGCAAAGATCATCAAATCGCCAGGATCCCGCAATGAGCTTGCCACGGCTCGCGGCCAACTCGTCCCTTTTCTGAGGGATACTCTGGTAGGATTGAACTACGCTTACTACGCTCCGCCAGGGGCCCAGTTGCTTTACAGCGACCCCCTTTTTGTCCGGTCTCACGATTTTTCTGGAGAAGCCATTACCGGAGGACAAGAAACCTGGAAGACTCCTAGTATTTTTGGCCGCGGCCAGGCAGCGAGCGGCGGCGCCCATCTGATCGGATCGTTAGCTGACTTGCCTTATGCGTTGGCTGAGGTGGAGCAGGACTTCATTGTGCCGCACAATGTCCAGGCCCTGATCTGGGAAGACCTGGCGCCAACCCTCCTGACGAATTCCGTTGTGCCGCGTTGGTGGGGGGTGACCCGGCATGAGCTTCATGCGGTGACCCTCTACCAGCAGCTCGCACAAGAGCTTTTGGCGGATGCCAGGGGAAATGAGCAACTGCAACAGCAGGTCATGAAGATTCTTTCGGACCGCCTGCTCCCTCGATTGGCCGGTGAAGTGAACGACGCTATCCGTGCGGGGTCCCAGGCAGAAGCGCTCTCGCAGTTGACGCCAGCGGATACGTTCTACCTGGCAGGCGAATTCCGCCAAGAATTTGCAAAGGAAGCAAGCTCGGAGAAGGCAGGGCAGGAGTTGGACCAGCTTTCGCAACGTTACCCCACCGAAGTCAGTTGGGAGCGGTTGTCGGAGGACTTTGGCGTGCCGCATCCAGCCCTTGCGGATACTTACGCCTGCCAATTGCTGAACGTAAAGCCCTTTCCCACTTTTCTGGGTTACTCCAGCCGCCTGCTGGCCGAGTCCTGGGAATCTAATAATCTGTACTGGGCTCGATTGGCGGATGAAAGAGGTTATCCGCCGGTCATGCTCAATGTCCTGGTTCCAGAATTGACGCGCCGTATGGTGGCGAATATCTTTGCCTCTGACCTGGGGGATTGGCCGGCCCTCCTCCGCGCGCTGCGAGAAACCGGGGTTGAATTTCGCCAGGGCAAGCT
Source organism: Terriglobia bacterium (assembly GCA_050745645.1). Classification (GTDB taxonomy): domain Bacteria; phylum Acidobacteriota; class Terriglobia; order UBA7540; family UBA7540; genus RH2-MAG17b. The sequence continues at coordinate 5,118 of JBOGJZ010000240.1, forward strand.
TGTTTCTTTGGTGAGCAGGAGCGGCGCTCCCTCACCTTAAGAAACGCTTTCAGGTTTCGGACATTAACCTTCCTAATGGAGCGGGATTGAAAAACAAGAGTGACCTATGGCGAAACAATTCATTCTGCTTATTTTGATTTTTTGGACCGGGGTTTCCACCGCTGCTGCTGGTGTGACTACGCAGGCGAGCAACCCCAAAATGGAGGTTTTTCACGTTACCGTTGACATGGTGCAGTTAGATGTAGCGGTGACCGACAAGAAGGGTAACTACGTGACAGGCCTCAGCCCTTACGACTTTCAAGTCTACGAGGACGGAATCCGGCAAAAGATAGCTATTTTTGGAGAAGAGAACAGAGCCCCGCGTAATTTGGCGGACTTTGATCCGGTGAAAAGCACGCCAAAACTGATTGCGTCCTTTTCTGCCAAAGTCCCTGACCGCCTCTCGACCCCAGACCCCGCTTCGATGGCAGGAGCCAGCGTCTTTATCCTTTTCGACACGAGCAACTACATGTTTCGAGGCTTCGTTTTCGCGCAGGATGCCATCGCCGAATTTGTACGGTCTCTAGACCCGTCGGACCAGGTCGCGTTCTATTCCTATAGCCGCGATTTCTCCAGGGATTGCCCTCTTACATCCGACCGGTCGATCGTCATGAACGCGGTCCGGACAACCGTGGCCGGGGATGATGCGGCCCTCTATGACGCCCTATTGCTGACGCTTAAAGATGCTGGTAAATTTTCGGGGAAAAGAGTTGTGGTCGTCTTTTCGAACGGCCCTGACGACGCCAGCATGGTCTCGCCCGAAGACGTTCGCGAGCTTGCCCAGTCAGAAGGAATCCCGATCTACATGATCAGCACCCGGGAAGCCGAGCTGGACCCGATCTCGACCGCTGTGTTCAGACGGGTGAGCGCCACCACCGGCGGTAAAGCCTACTTCGCCAGGCGGTGGGAGGATCAACTGAAAGCCTTCTCCTCTATCCGTAGTGATCTCGCACACCTCTACACGCTCAGTTACTACCCCCAGACAAACCCGAATCACGGCTGGCGTAAGATTACAGTGAAGCTCATAGGCAGAATGGCAAAGAAATACCGCATCCGGACAAGAAGCGGATATCGCCCGGAGATGGCACGGCTCGCTGCCGCGACGACTCCGGCTCCTTAGCCGGTTTGTTCTGATAAATAAGGGTCCACAGTATGAGATGGGATTTCCGTTCTGAATCGAGGTGGCGGCATGATTAGTTTGAAGGTAAATGGCGTTCAGCATTCTTACAATGGCGAGGCTGGGATGCCGTTGCTATGGTATCTCCGCGACGAGCTCGGCCTGACGGGGACCAAGTTCGGGTGCGGCGTCGGGCTCTGCGGCGCCTGCACCGTCCATCAAAATGGCGAAGCGATCCGGTCATGCGCGGTTCCCATGAGCAATCTGCAAAGCAAGGAGATCACCACCATCGAAGGTCTCTCCGAAAATGGGCTGCACCCGGTCCAGAAGTCGTGGATGAAGACTAACGTGCCGGAGTGCGGCTATTGCCAGGCCGGCCAGATCATGCAGGCGGCCGCGTTGCTGCGCACCAAGAAGCAGCCCACCGATCAGGAGATCGACGATGCAATGAGCGGCAACATCTGCCGGTGTGGAACGTATCAGCGAATTCGCGCCGCGATCAAGGCGGCCGCAGAGGAGACAGCATGAGCGAAATTGAAAACGTCAGCCGGCGCGGATTCCTGAAAGGGGTTGTTTCAGCCGGAGCGCTGGTGATTGGAGCGCGCTTTTACCCGGAAGTTGCGTGGGCGGATTCCCTGCCCCACGATACAGGTGCTGATCTCGCCACGCTTCACCCTAATGTGTTCGTCGGAGTCGATACGGACGGAACTGTTTATATCATTGCGGCTCGCTCAGAGATGGGCACCGGAATCCGCACCTCTCTGCCCCTCGTGGTCGCCGACGAGTTGGATGCTGACTGGAAGAAAGTGAGAATCCAGCAGGCGATCGGCGATCCGCGATACGGCTCCCAGGACACGGATGGCTCGCACTCCGTCCGTAGCTTTTTCGATGTGATGCGGGTAGCGGGAGCAACAGCGCGCTTCATGCTGATTAGCGCCGCCGCCGCGCAATGGGGAGTGCCGGCCTCGGAATGCGAAACCGGTCTGCACGTGGTCATCCACAAGAAGACAGGCCGACAGTTGGGTTACGGAGAGCTAGCCGCCGCTGCATCTAAATTACCCGTGCCGGCGGAGGGAGACCTGAAGCTCAAGCCGCGTTCTGACTGGCGCTACATCGGCAAGGGCATGCCCAGCTACGACCTTGAGCACATCTGCACGGGGAAAGCTATTTACGGCATGGATGCTCGTATCGATGGCATGGTGTACGCCTCAGTTGAGCATCCGCCGGTTATGGGCGGAAAGGTAAAGTCTTACGACGATAAAGAGGCGCTGAAGGTGGCTGGAGTCCGCCAGACAATCCCCATTGACACATACACCGGCGCGCCTGGCTTCCAGCCGCTGGGCGGAATCGCCGTCATCGCCGATAACACATGGGCAGCCATGGAAGGGCGCAAGAAGCTGAAGATTGACTGGGATAATGGGCCGAACGCAAGTTTCAACTCCGGCCCATTTAAGAAGGAGATGCAGGAAACCGCTCATAAGCCTGGCAAAGTGATCCGCAACGAGGGTGACGCCGATGCTGCTTTTGCCAAAGGCGGAAAAATCATTGAGGCCGATTACTATGTCCCGCTGCTGGCTCACGCTTCCATGGAAACCATGGTAGCGGTGGCAGACTTCAAGGACGGCAAGGTAACAGCATGGGTGCCCACGCAGAATCCGCAGGCCGTGCAAGAGATTGTTTCGCAGGAGTTGGGAATTCCGAAGGAGGACGTCACTTGCCATGTCACCCTGCTCGGCGGAGCTTTTGGCCGCAAATCGATGCCGGATTATGCAGCAGAAGCAGCGGTGCTTTCTAAGAAAGCCGGACGGCCTGTGAAAGTGGTCTGGACCCGCGAGGATGACACCAAGTTCGACTACTACAACGCCGTCGCGGCTATGTACATGAAAGCGTCGCTGGGCCAGGACGGGAAGCCGGTTGCCTGGTTGCAACGATCGGTCTTTACTCCTATTCCTGCGACCTTCAAGTTAGGTACTGTTTATGGCGACCCCGGACATCTGGGACAAGGATGGACGGATGTGCCGTTCGATATTCCCAATCTTCGAGTTGAAAATGGCCCGGCGGAAGCGCACGTCCGCATTGGCTGGCTGCGTTCGGTTGCCAACATTTATCATGCCTTCGCTGTCCAATGTTTTGCCGATGAGCTCGCGCATGCGGCCGGCCGCGATTCGCTCGACTATCTGCTTGATCTGATCGGGCCGCCTCGCATCTTGAACCTGAAGGATACGAAATATACGAATTACGGAGCCCCCTACGACAAATATCCGATCGATACCGGCCGCCTGCGCCACGTTATCGAGGTGGTCGCGGAAAAGGCGGAGTGGGGCAAGCGGAAGCTGGGTAAAGGTTCGGCGCTAGGGATTGCCGCGCACCGCTGCTTCGTGACGTACGCGGCCACCGTAGTTGAGGTCGAAGTCAGCGATTCGGGACAGATTAAGATTCCCCGCGTCGACACCGTGGTGGATGCCGGAACAATCGCAAACCCGGAAATGGTGCGCGCCCAATTTGAAGGCGCAGCGGTATTTGGAACCAGCATCGTCCGCAGCGGCGAAATCACGGCAACGAACGGCGTTATTGACCAATCGAATTTCAACGACTATCCGGTCGCCCGCATTGACGAAGCCCCTCACCACACGAACGTGTATTTAGTCGACAGCGACGCTCCGCCGGCAGGAGCAGGAGAACCAGGCGTGCCGCCTATGATTGCCGCCCTTTGTAACGCCATTTTCGCCGCCACGGGGAAACGTGTGCGGGAGTTGCCGTTATCACGGAACAAGCTCAGCGACTAGACTCAACGGGCGCTTATCGAATACGGACGAAGGCATCCTGTATCCGTGGATTTCACCCGGCTATTCATGGGTCACCCCTCCTGACTTGACATCACTTTCCCGTCCGTGCGCTGGCTACGCGCCATGTTTCGTGATAATAATTAAGCTAACCGTTACGAGAGAGAGGGACTCTTGGCGTCAATCAAATCTCGGATCAAATGGCGTACGGCGCTTGTTGCGGTGAAGCACGTGGCAAGCGATAGCCACCACATCTGGGCCGCCAACCTCTCATCCGAACTCGATTTTTGGAAGCAGCACTTGGCTAAGCGGCTGGCTGACCCCGGTCAGGACTGCCCTGGTGGATTTCTCTTTCGACTGGACCCTGACGCGAAACTCCAGCCGGAAATAGCCACATTCATCCACTCAGCCGACGCTCGGATTCTAGACGTTGGAGCCGGTCCGCTAACAGTTTTGGGCAAAGTATGGCGGGGCTGCCGACTGGACATCACGGCGGTAGATCCCCTCGCGGTGGAATATTCAGCGCTTCTGGAAGAGTGACATATCGCCCCCTTGGTCAGGACCGTACCAGCGAAGGCGGAGTCATTGAGGGATCATTTCGAGGCAAACACCTTTCATTTAACCCATGCGCGCAACTGCTTGGACCACTCCCATTCTCCACTGAGGGCTATCAAGCAAATGATCGAGGTAACTCGACCCGGGGGCATCGTTTTCCTGAATCACGCGGTCAGCGAAGGAGAAAACGCTGGCTATCGCGGGCTTCATCAGTGGAATTTTCAAGAGCGCCACGGTGATTTCGTGATTAGCGCACCCGGTCGGCGCACGGTGAATGTATCTCAGTCGCTTGCAAACTTAGCGGATGTATCCGCTCAACTCGGCACGAACAATTGGCTCACCGTTGTTGTCCGGAAACGTTAATTCCACTTCGACCCCCCAAGACAGTAGAGTGTTTGAAGCAAAACCTAGCGTGATCAGCTGCTGAGAAGCGCTGAGACGTGAATAGCTGTACGTGAAACGAACGGAATGCAGGCAGGTCAAGTTGTAGCCTCAACATGCCGCAGAGCGATGAGCTTCATCAGCGAGGCGTTTCGCCCCGCGAGGCAAAAGGTAATCACTTCCATCCGTGGATTTCACTCACGGCACAGAAACCGTGCCGTGCGGCTTGCTCAACCGAGTACAGGCGCTTCCAGGAAGATTCACAATTTGCTAGTCTACAGAGTAGCGATATTAGCTTCGATGATGGAGGCGACCGGCGTTGGGATCAAGTAAGTGGGCGGATTTTCAAGGCGTTAATGCCGCATACGCGGCCGAGCTTTACGAACGGTATCAGCGCGACCCGAGTACTGTGGATGCCGATACCCGGACTTTTTTCGACAAGTATCCGGAACCTGGCACAGTTACTCCGCCTGCCGCTTTAAGTGCGCCCGGCCTGAACGTAGACAAAATTGTGGCCGCCGTCAATCTGGCCGAATCGATCCGCAAGTTCGGCAATCTGGCGGCGCAGCTAGACCCGCTAGGCAGCGAATTGCCGGGCGACCCTTCGCTGATCCCGGAAAATTACGACCTAAGCGAAGGGGACCTCAAGCTCTTGCCGGCCAATATCATCAAAGGCCCTGTTGCTGAGGGCGCTTCAAACGCCTGGGATGTTATTCAAAGCCTGATCCGCATCTACTGCTCGCACAGCGGTTACGATTACGCCCACCTGCGCGATCCGGCGGAGCGCCGGTGGCTGCGGGACGCCACAGAAGCCGGTTGGTTCAGGCCGCCGAAGGCCCCTGTGAACGAGACCGCCGTTCTCGAGCGCCTTACACAAGAAGGAACCTTTGAGTTGTTCCTTCACCGAACCTTCCCCGGCAAGACGCGCTTTTCGATCGAGGGACTGGGCATATTAATCCCGGTAATCGACGAGATCGCGGGAGCGGCGGACGGAGCCGGAGCGAGCCAGATTTTGATCGGCATGGGCCATCGCGGCCGGCTGAATGTATTGACGCATGTACTGAACAAGCCTTTCAGCGAGATTCTCGCGGAGTTTAAGGATCCCGTAAAGGCCAGTAAATTCCGCGGCGACCTCGGCTGGACGGGCGACGTAAAGTATCATTCCGGCGCGTGCCGGCCCATGTCCAACGGCGAAGAGCACAGCATGGTCATCTGTTTGGCGCCAAACCCCAGTCACCTCGAAGCAGTCGATCCGGTCGTGCTCGGAATGGCGCGCGCTGCCGGAACCCGCGTGAACCAGCCCGGACCAGCCCATTTTGATCCTAACCAGTCGCTGCCGCTTTTGATTCACGGTGACGCGTCGTTCCCGGCCCAGGGCGTTGTTGCCGAAACGCTGAACCTTTTCCGGCTCCCCGGTTTCAACACGGGCGGCACAATTCACATCATCGCCAATAACCAACTGGGTTTCACAACGCCGCCGGAAGAGGGCCGGAGCACGATTTTCGCAAGCGATCTGGCCCGCGGCTTCCGCATACCCATTGTGCATGTGAACGCCGACGATCCAGAAGCCTGCCTGGAAGCCGCGCGGCTGGCCTTCGCCTATCGCGCGCATTTCCACAAGGATTTCCTGATCGACCTCGTGGGCTACCGCCGCTATGGGCACAACGAAGGTGATGAGCCGGGCTTCACCCAGCCGCTGATGTATCAGAAGATCGCTGAGCACCCGACGGTGCGGCAGCTTTGGGTAAAAACTCTGCTTGAGCGCGGCGTCATCCGCGAGGGGTTCGCGGAAGAACTTGTGCGCAAACACATGGAGATCATCCAGAAGGTCTTTGATTCTCTTAAACCCGGCGAGCGCATCGAAGGCCCGGTCCCTGAAGCCGCGCCCCGGGGCATAGCAGGCCGAACTGAGACCGCCGTCCCTCTCGAGCGCCTTCGCGCCCTCAACCACAGCCTGCGGCAAATGCCGGAAGGCTTTGCCATAAACCGCAAACTCGAGCGGGCGATCCAACGCAAGCGTCCGATTTTGGACAAACCCGACGAGAAGAGCGTTGACTGGGCGTCAGCTGAAGAGTTAGCGTGGGCCTCAATCTTGGAAGACGGCATTCCCATCCGCGTGACCGGCCAGGACGTTGAGCGGGGCACGTTCAGCCAGCGCCACGCGGCGTTTCATGATGTTTCGACCGGCGCGAAGCACATTCCATTACAATCGCTGCCCCAGGCCAAAGCTGCTTTCGAAATCCGCAACAGCCCGCTCAGCGAGAACGCGGCTTTGGCATTTGAATACGGCTACAACGTAAACGCGCCGGGGCGGTTGGTCATCTGGGAAGCGCAATACGGCGACTTCGTAACCAACGCGCAGACGGTGATTGACGAATTCATTGTCTCAGCGCGCGCCAAATGGGGGCTGACGCCCTCCCTCGTCTTGTTGCTGCCACACGGCTTTGAGGGCCAGGGACCCGATCATTCAAGCGGGCGTCTTGAGCGCTTCCTCAGCCTCGCGGCTGCCATCAACCTGCGCATTGCGAATTGCTCTACTGCGGCGCAGTATTTCCACCTGCTGCGGCGGCAGGCCTTGTTGCTTGAACGGGACCCGCTGCCGCTGATCGTTCTCACTCCGAAGAGCTTGCTGCGGCACCCGCTCGCCGCCTCTTCTCCGCTCGAACTGGCGGAGGGCCGCTGGCGCGCGGTGATCAACGATGAGGAAGCCCGCGGGCGCGCCGCAGAAATCCGCCGCTTGATTCTTTGCAGCGGCAAAGTATATATCGATCTGGCAGCTTCACCGGAGCGGAGCAAGTCCCGCTCGACCGCGATCTGCCGCGTCGAGCAGCTCTACCCATTCCCGGAAGAAGAATTGAAAGCTGTCTTCAAAGGCTATCCGGCGCTCGAAGAGGTGGTATGGCTTCAGGAAGAGCCGCGCAACATGGGCGCCTGGGAGTTCGCGCGCCTTCAGATCGCGCGACTGATCAACGGGCGCTGTCCGCTTCACTATGTCGGCCGGCCGCGCAGCTCCAGTCCTGCCGAAGGCTCCTCCGCCTGGCACGCGCTGAATCAGCAAACGATCATCCACCAGGCATTCGAGATGAAGGGCGTGGGCGCGGAAGAAACCCTTCTGCTCAAGAAGGCGTGACTAGCACTCCAAAGAAAAGCTCCTATAAGGAAACGGAACATGTCCATTAAGATCGTCGTGCCAGAACTTGGTGAGTCAGTTTTGGAAGCCACGGTGGGCCACTGGCGTAAGAGCGAAGGCGACCACGTGAGTCCCGGAGAAGTGGTGGTCGAGCTCGAAACGGACAAGGTAGACCTGGAAATCGGCGCAGAACACGAAGGCGTTCTCGCCAAGATCGAACGCAAAGAGGGCGAGGACGTGCACATCGGCGACGTGCTCGCAATTGTTGAAGAAGGCGCGTCGGCCGCGTCACCTCAGCCCGCGCAAGCAGCCACGCCCCGCGCGTTAAAAGATGCTGCGCCCGCTGCCTCTCAGCCACCGGCCGCGCCAGCGGAAATCGGAGATCGCAAGCCTCAGATTTCAGAAAGCACAATGGCGCCGCCTTCGATCGCGCCGTTTCAATCCGCCGCCGAAGAAGCTCAGCGGCCGGCCGCAGAGCGCATGGCCACTCCTTCAGCTCGGCGCCTGGCGCGCGAGCGTGGGATCAATCTGGCCGAGGTCCCTCTGCCTGAGAGCGTCGCGCGAGTGACGCGCGAGCAGGTTCAGCAGCTTGCAGGCTCACCGGCGCAAACCGCGCGGATCAGAGATCGCGAATCTCAAATTTCAGAAAGCGCGGCTGCCGGACCACGGCCTGTTCCCATGCGCCGGGAAGAACGGACTCGTATGTCCCGCCGCCGCATGACCATTGCCCATCGGCTTGTCGAAGCGCAGCACACAGCCGCCATTCTCACCACGTTTAACGAGATCGATATGGGCGCGGTTATGGACCTGCGCAAGCGCCAAAAAGATGCTTTCAAGCAGCGCTACGGCGTCAACCTGGGCATCACCTCGTTTTTTGTTAAAGCCTCAATCGCGGCCCTCAAGCAGTTTCCCCGCGTGAACGCGGAGGTTCAAGGCGACGAGATGATCCTTAAGCACTATTACGATATCGGTATTGCGGTGGGTGCGGCGGAAGGCCTCGTAGTGCCTGTCCTGCGCGACGCGGACCGGATGTCCTTTGCTGAAATCGAGATGGGCGTAAAGGAATACGCCCGGAAATCCCGCGATGGCGCGCTCACGCTGGCTGATCTGCGAGGCGGCACGTTTTCAATCACTAATGGCGGCGTTTTTGGATCGCTCCTCAGCACACCCATCTTGAATCCCCCGCAAGCGGGAATCCTCGGCCTTCACAAAATCCAGGATCGCCCCGCCGCTCTGGACGGCGCGGTCGTTGTGCGGCCCATGATGTACGTGGCGCTCAGTTATGACCATCGCATCGTCGATGGCCTCGAAGCGGTGCAATTTCTTGTGCGCGTAAAAGAGCTGATGGAGGAGCCTGCTTCGCTGCTGCTTGAAAGCTGAGGCGAGCGAGGGATTTCCGCCTGCGCGGGAATGACAATTCCCATAGGCGGCGCTGTCATTCCAAATCATCCGCCCGCGCCTTCCCACGTGAAAGCGCCGAAGTTGTGGAAGAGCTCGAAGCCGATCCGCTCGTAGAAACGCACAGCGCTGGAATTTTGATCTGTAACCGTGAGCGACACTTCCTCGAACCCCAGGCTTTCCATCTCGTTGAAGGAGGATTCCAGCAACGCCCTTCCCAGTCCGCGGCGCTGGAAGGCGGACGCCACGGCGATTTGTGGAATATGGGCGGTTGCCAGCCGGACGGCAGTTACCGCCAGAATTCCGGCCAGGCGCCCTGTGGAGCGGTGAATGGCGACGAACGACGCCTCCGGCAGGTTTTCACCACACCCTCGAAGGTGTACGATGTTTTCGATCAGGTGGGCAGCGCCGCTGAAGGACTGATATTGGTCGTTGATAGCTGCATCCACGTGGCCCCGGTAGACTTCCGCCAGCAGACGCGACGCATCCTCGTCATGCTTGCGCTGCCAAGGCTCGATGAGGACATCCTGGAAAGTAGTGTCGCCCCGGCTGCCTTTAGAAACGGCGAAGTCCGGCAGATGAACCGGATGGCGGCGATTCTTGAGCTGCAACATCATGAAGCGGCGCGGGTAGCTCTTAAAGCGATGTCGGCTGAAGCACGTCGCCAGATCCTCAAAGGTGAAGTGCGGCAACTGCGCCTCAATGCGGGCGAGTCCCGGAGTGGCCTTAAGCGTCTCGATGACGTGCTCAAGAAGCAGGAAGGCGTGCTGCCGCACAGCCGCATTGGGCTGCACGAAGAGGTCTCCAATCAATCCTTTGACCCCTTCATAGACGAAGAAACTGTAGCCATGGATTTGCCTATTCGAAAGCAGCGCGTAACCAGACAGTTTCTTCTCGGCGAGACAGGCGGAAATCAACCGGGCCGAAGCAGTGTAATCCCATCGCAAGGCGTGGGCCCAGGCGGAAGACTCCGCGGTAAGAATGGGCAGAAAATCCCGGGAGCCAAAATGCCGGATGTCGACTATCTCAACCGCCAAAGTTATGCTCCCGCCGCCGTCGAGGCTCAGCACTCTTCCATCTTTCGACGCCGTGTTGGTGCGGCGATCTGCGCTCGCCGCTGTTTACCTTTCAGCGGTCGCAGCGCTCACAGAACGCCGCGACAAGCCGCTGGCCAGTCAGCCATCCGGCGCTGGATCGCCGGCAACTATTTCGAACCGAGTATAACGCAGTTCCCCACTGGCTTCCCCACCCTCCAGAAGACAAGGCCCAAATGCCAATGAGCACACAGCCCACTGACAGCCTGCCCCTGCACGAGGGCGCCCTTGAAGTCACGGAGGCGCCAGCCAAGCTGAGCCTCCGCCTGCGGCTGGAATACTGGGCGGCGAGAGGCGTGCTCGAAGCGCTCGGGCGAACGCCGCATCGAGTCACTCGCGCCCTATGCGCGACCCTTGCGGCGTTGAGCTATTGGATTTGGCCGCGTCTGCGGCAGACCGGTTTGTGGAATCTCGAGCTTGCCTACCCGGAATGGACGGCGCGCCGGAGGCGTCAGGTATTATTCGCCAGTTTCATGAACCTTGGGCGTATGCTGGCTGACTTCGCCCACTTCCCGCACTGGAATCGAGGCAATATCGAAGATTTGATCGTCTATGACGGATATGAGCATTTTCTTCACGCCTCCAACCAGGGGACAGGACTGATCTTCCTGACGGCGCACTTTGGGAGCTGGGAGCTTGGATCGTTTGCCCACGGCATTTACGGCCATCCGGTAAACTTCGTGGCGCGCAGACTGGATAACCCGCTCATAGACAGCCTCGTTACCAGGTACCGCTGCTTGAGCGGAGGCAGGCCAATCGAAAAAGGCGACTTCGCGCGCCAATCGTTGCGTGCGCTCCGCCGTGGTGAGGCGGTCGGCATTCTGATGGACCAGAATATGCTCCCCGCCGAAGGCGTTTTCGTTGACTTCTTCGGCCGCAAGGCTTGCACCACTCCCAGCCCCGCCCGTATGGCTCAAAAGACCGGAGTTCCTCTGTTGCTTGGACTCGTCATCTGGGATCCGGCGCTCCGCAAGTATCGACTGCGCTTCGAAACCATCGAGTGGACGAAGCGGGGTGACCCTGCCGAAGAGGTTCTGGTTAACACGGCCAGGTTTACCGAACGGCTCGAGTACTACATCCGGCAGCATCCCGAACAGTGGCTGTGGGTGCACCGGCGATGGAAGACCCGTCCACCGGAAGAGCCGCCGCTCTATCCGGCCTAGCGGCTTGCTGAAGGACATTGACGTGTCATTCCGAGCCCCTTTGCTCCTAGTCATTGTCATTCTGAGCCCGTTCGCTCTATCGTTGTCATTCTGAGCGAAGCGAAGAATCTCCGTATTTCGCTCAGGGTGAACTCCGCGAAGAATCTCAATATGCCAAGGTTGATTGAATGACGGTTGATGAGATCGCGCGTATTGTAGCCGGGAAAGCGCACGGAGAGCTTGCGCGAAAGATCACGGGTGTAGCGCAGATCGAGACCGCCTCGCCGACTGACCTGGCGTTTATGGAGGGAAACCGAGCCCTCAAACGGGCAACGCAATCAAAAGCGGGGTGCCTTCTCGTGCCTGAAGGGACTTCCCTGCCTGGACGGACCTATATCAGCGTGGCAAGCCCGAAAGTGGCATTCATCGAAGCGGCTGAAGCGCTGAGTCCGCGTGAATCTCACGTACCCGGCGTGCATCCCACCGCAGTCATCTCGCCGGAGGCTCAACTCGGCCCCGGCGTGTCTGCCGGACCGCATGTGGTCATCGAATCCGGCGCGAAGGTCGGCGCGGATTCAGTGGTGGGAGCAGGCACGTTCGTAGGCCAGAGAGCCGAAATCGGATCGCATTGCGCACTTCACTCCCATGTCACGCTTTACCCCGGCGTGCGAGTTGGAAACCGCGTCGTGCTGCATGCAGGCGTTGTAATCGGGGGCGATGGATTCGGATACGTTCTCGACCGTGGACGCTACCGCAAGTTTCCTCAAAATGGCGGCGTCATTATAGAAGACGAAGTTGAGATCGGGTGCAACACCACGATCGATCGCGGGTCGCTAGGCTCGACGGTGATCGGCTTCGGAACCAAGATCGACAACCTGGTCCAGATCGCCCACAATGTTCGCATCGGATGCCACTGCGTGATCGCGGCTCAAACTGGAATTTCCGGCAGCAGCGTGGTTGGTGATTATGTCGTGATAGGCGGACAGGCCGGCATTGGAGATCACGTCCGGATTGAAAGCCGGGCTGCACTCGGCGGGCAAGCCGGCGTGCTGCCAGGTAAAGTAGTCCGCGAAGGAGCCGTCGTATGGGGAACTCCAGCACGGCCGCTGGCCGAGTTCAAAAAATTGTATGCCCACCTGGCAAGTCTGCCTGAACTTGCACGCACGGTGAAGGAGATTTCCCGCGCGCGGAGAAAAACTAAAAAACCTCTCACAAAGGCCCAGAGCCGGCAAGGACCCCATTGAATCGTAATGCCTCAGTTTGGGTCGCGTAGCGCCGCCGTCCCGGCGGCAAGTGCCGGCAAGATGCCGGCGCTACGCCGTTGCCGAGCCTGAGACTGAGGCATTACGTTGAATCAGCATTAAACGACAGTCACGTGCACTTGCTGTTGTCCGGTCGCGCCGTTGGGAAAGATGTTGCGCGGCTCGTATCCTTCAATCCGGCCACGCCCGCCAATAGCGCGCAAAAGGATGGTGTAATGCCCCGGCTTAGGACTGACCCAAAGGAACTTCCAGAAAGACCAAACAAGTGGCGAGGGGTTGCTGAAAAGGTTCGCCGGCTGCCAGATCTTGCCGCCATCCAGACTGATCTCAACTGACTTGATGCCGTCCAGATTGCCGATGGCATAACCTGCAAATTCGATGTTGCGGCCCGAAAGCCTTGCGCCGTCTTCTAGGTCCGTGAACCGGGCCTGCGCCCAGCGCTCTGAGTCGTCAGACCAACCCTGGCTTTCCCAATAGCCGGTGTAATGATGGTTGATGAATTCAATGCGCTGCACCCACTTCGGCTGCTTCATGCCAAACTTGCCGGGGATAAAAATCCGTGCCGGGTAGCCATGCTGGGGTGGAAGCGGATCGCCGTTCATCCAGTAAGCAAGAAAATTGGCCTCGTTCCAAATGCGCTCGATCGGAAGACCGGTCGAATAGCCGTCTGCCGCATAAATGGCTACGTGAGTGGCGGCGCCGGAGGGTTGCACCCGCTCCAGCAGCGGCTTGAGCGGCGTTCCCGTCCATTTGGCGTTGCCGATGGCGTCGCCGCCAATTGAATTTGAGATGCACTCAAGCGTCATCTCGGTTTCGACCGGCGGTAAGGCGAGCAGTTGGCCATAGTTCAGTTCCAAAGGGCGCGCGACAAGTCCACCGATTTTCAGCCGCCATGAATCGGCTTGCACCGTAGGCGTGTCCCCTTTGGTCGTCACATAGAACTCATCGTTAGGAGTAATCGCCGCCAGCGCGGCCGCCGGCCCATACCGTTCGTACGCCTTGACGGAGAGGTCCCGGGAAGGGTCCGCCAGCATATTCATATACTTGCTGGTGTAAATATACCCGGCCAGGCTGATGCCCCCGGCAACCCCTCCGATGATAAACTTACGTCGCTCCATGGTTTAGTCCGTTTGATGCACGGTAATGCGTGACCGTTTTTTCAGCAACCTGATTTAGAGATACGTGCTTATCCGCCATGTTGGATTGCAGCCAAATCTCGAGCGCCTCGCTCCGCTTGCATGCTGCTTTGCGCCGGAAGCACCTCCGCGAAGGCATGCTCGAAGGTCCGGACAGCGGGGTCAGGCTCAATCTGCGAGCTTGGAGATTCTTGAAAAGCGCTTTCGGCTTCATCCCCTGGCATGATGACTACGTGTTTATGCAGACCCAGGGTTATTGGATCCTGGCGAATTGGGTGATGCATCAGACGACGGACGAAGAGGCTCATCGGGCGCTCGCTCTCGAAGCCACGGACGCCGTCCTTCGCTTGCAGGCGCCCGAGGGCTATTGGCGCTATCCTCTCCCGGAGCGCCGCCACTTGATCGCAACCGTCGAGGGCAACTGGGCGGCTATCGGCCTGCTCGCAAGTTTCACGATAACCGGGCGCGAAGATTTCCTCAAGGCGGCGATTCGCTGGTATGATTTCCTGACCATCCGTATCGGTTTTCAGCCGCATCGTCTCGGGAAAGCCATCAATTATTTCGACCGGCCGCGGGGAAAAATTCCGAACAATTCCGCCGAGGCGGCTTGGTTTTTCTTGCGCCTCTGGAAGGCTACCGGCGAACAGCGCTACCGTGAGCATGTGGATGAGATGCTTGGATTTTTGGCCGATGTGCAGCTTCCATCAGGCGAGCTCCCCTATATCGTCGAAAGCTCCTTCGAGCGTGGCCGCGAGCATTATCTGTGCTTCCAGTACAATGCCTTCCAGTTTATGAAGCTTGCTTGGTGTGCGCGGCTGGACCCGAGTTCAGGCGCGCAGAAGTTGCTGCCGGGACTCGCGCGTTTTTTACAGAAAGGAGTGACGGAGCGCGGCGCAAGCGCCGCAGATTGCGCGCACCGGCTTCCCGAAGTGGATTATTACACCGCCGCATTGGCGGCGGCGCTGCATGAGGCGGCCAGATCGGGGTTTCCCGAGGCGCAGGCGATGAGCGAACGGTGCTACGCCCGCGTCCTTGCGCGGCAGCGGCAGGACGGCGGCTTCAACTATTCTGAGGGAGATTACGGCCTGCTCAGTGACCGCCGTTCATACCCGCGCGCCCAGGCGATGACGCTGTTCCATTTGCTATTGCCATGCGCCGGAGATGGATTCCCGGCTTGATCTCAGGAAGCTTGAAGAGGCGCGATTCCCGCCGCCGCGGGAATGACCGTGTCCGGGAAGGCTCCAGCATAATCGGCCATGTGCGGAATCTGCGGCATTTTCAATTATTCGAGCGGCGCGCCGGTTGACGCGGATCGGCTGGGCGCAGCCACGCAAGCGCTCGCTCATCGCGGCCCTGACGACCAGGGCTTGTATATTGACCGGGAGCTGGGTCTCGGCAACCGCCGGTTGAGCATCATCGATCTTGCAGGCGGGCATCAACCGCTCTCGAATGAAGATGAATCCTTGTGGATCACGCTCAATGGTGAAATCTATAACTACCGGGAGTTGCGCGCGCAGCTTGAGGCTCGCGGGCATCGCTTTCGAACCGCAACAGACACGGAGGCGATACTGCATCTCTACGAAGAGCACGGCCTCGAGTGCCTCCAGGAATTACGCGGCATGTTCGCCTTTGCGCTGTGGGATGGCAAGCAGCGCCGGCTGTTTCTGGCGCGCGACCGCCTGGGCGTCAAGCCCCTGTTCTACCGGATTTCCCCTCAGGGTTTTACGTTTGCCTCGGAATTGCGCGCGCTTCGAGCGCTCCGTCCGGAGGCGTGGGAGACAGACCCGCAGGCGATTTATGACTTCTTCGCGTTTCGTTATGTGCCCGCGCCTCGCACGCACTACCGGGATGTCAACAAACTCCTGCCCGGTCATTATCTGCTTGTGGATTCGAAAGGCGCGCAAACCCGCTGCTATTGGGACGTGCCCTTAGGCGAGGACGCGGCGCTCTCCGAAACAGAGCTGGCGCACCAAACCCTCGACTGCCTGCGTGAAGCCGTCAAGTTGCGGCTGGCTGCCGATGTGCCAATCGGCGCGTTCCTGAGCGGCGGAACAGACTCGAGCGCGATCGTGAGCTTGATGGCGGAACTCGGCGCGCGGCCCCTGCGAACATTTTCGGTAGGGTTCGATGGGCCGGCCGCAAGCGAGCTTCCTTATGCCCGCCTGGTTGCTCAGAAATACTCAACCGAACACCAGGAAATCATCGTCCGTGCCGTGGACGTAGCGGAGGATTTGCCGAAACTGATCTCGCTTCGCGATGAGCCCATCGCCGAGCCCTCCGATGTTGCGCTTTACCGCCTTGCTTTGCTCGCAGCTCGCAGCGTCAAGGTAGCGCTGGCAGGCGAAGGAGGCGACGAACTCTTTGCCGGCTATCCCAAATATGCGGCGGAAGGCTTCGCAGGCTGGACCCGAGCATTACCTCTGACGATCATCAACGCGCTTTCCCGGCATCTTCCTTACGGCGCCCGGCGGGCTCAACTTGCTCTCGAAACATTAGCCCTTCGCGACCCGGCGGAGCGCGCGGCCGCCTGGTTTGTATCATTTTCGCGTCTCGAACGCGAAGCGCTTTTCAACCGCGAATTTCTGGCCGAAGTGGACGCGGAACATCCCACCCATGTCTTCCGCGAAGCTCTGGAAAGAAATCCAGCGCGCTCGCGCTTGAAGCGTCTGCTTTATGCAGACCTTAAAATTTGGTTGCCGGATAACCTGCTGCTTCGCGGAGACCACATGACCATGGCAGCATCGCTGGAGGAGCGCGTTCCGCTGCTCGACCACCGGCTGGTGGAGCTTGCGGCGCGCATTCCGGACCAGATGCTCGTGGGGCGGCTTCGCACCAAGACCTTCTACCGCCGAATGCTCAGCGGCCAGATCCCGGCAGAGGTCTTGCAGCGCCCCAAGGCAGGCTTTACCGTTCCCGTGGACCGCTGGTTCAGAACCACGCTTAGACCCATGGTCGAGGATTTGTTGCTGTCTCCGCGAGTACGCGACTATTTCAACGCGGCGAACGTGGAGCGATTCGTTCACGAGCACTTAGAGGGCGTGCGCGACCGCAGGAAACAGATTTGGGCGCTCTTGAATTTCGAGCTCTGGCGGCGGAACGAAACTGCCGCCTTACCCCAATCCTCCTCCCCCGAATCGGGACAGAGGGCAGGCCGCGTAGCGGAACAGGCGGCCATGCCTCGCCGGTCTGAGACGAAGCCTCGTTAGCTATTCGCCAACTGTGAGCGATCAGCCCATTGCGGTGTGCATCATCGTTGAAGACCTTCCCGTGCCCTTCGATCGCCGGGTATGGCAGGAAGCGTGCGCCCTGCGCGATGCGGGCTACCGCGTCTCAGTGATTTGCCCAAAGCGCGGCGAATTCCGGCAAGGATGCGAGCTGCGCGAGGGCATTGAGATCCACCGTCATAGCCTCCGGGAAGGGTCCACTCCTGCGGGGTATCTCGTCGAGTACTCCTGGGCGCTCGCCGCCGAGTTCTGGCTGGCTTTGAAGGTGTTCAGGCGCACCCGCTTCAGGATTCTCCACGCGTGCAATCCCCCGGATACCATCTTTCTGATCGCACTCTTCTTCAAACTGTTCGGGGTGCGTTTCCTGTTTGATCACCATGACTTGAATCCCGAGCTGTATGAGGCGAAATTCAACAAGCGAGGCGGATTCTTCTACCGGCTGCTGCTGCTTGCCGAACGCATGAGCTATCGCAGCGCTGATGCTGCGATCGCCACGAATCGATCTTACCGGGAAATCGCCATCCAACGCGGCGGCATGGCGGCCGATAAAACCTTCATCGTGCGCAGCGCGCCGGACCTCAGCCGGATACGGCTCGGACCGCCGCAGCCTGAGCTGAAATGCGGCCGCCAGTTCCTGGTGCTTTACCTTGGGACGATGGGACCGCAGGAAGGCGTGGACTTGCTGATTGAAGCTGCCGGCCACCTAAGGCAGCTAGGACACGGAGCCGACACCGCATTCGTGCTGATCGGCGGCGGAAGTGAAGTACCCCGCCTCAAAGCGATGGCTGCGGCGCGTGGCCTCGGCGATCTCGTCCACTTCACAGGAAGAATCCCGGATGGTGAGCTTGCCGCTTATCTTTCTACTGCCGACGTGTGCGTCGCGCCCGACCCAAAGAACGCCATGAATGACAAGTCCACCATGAACAAAGTCCTGCAATACATGGCCTATGGCCGCCCGGTTGCGCTCTTCGATCTCACCGAAGGGCGCCGCGCGGCGGGCGATGCGGCGCTCTACGCTCGTCCGAACGACCCGGCGGACTTGGCCGCGCAGATCGCTCGTTTGCTCGATTCTGAAGGCCTTCGGCAAAAACTCGGAGACGCCGGACGCAAACGGATCGAGAAAGAACTGAACTGGGAAGGCGAAAAACTTCAACTCTTGAAGGCATATCAGGCGGCTCTTGACGGGCATTGACCGCTCCTGTCATCGCCCGGAAGGGAAAATGCACTGGCGCGAAGGTAGGCTTGACGGCGCCGGCAACAGGATGTACGCTGCTGCACCTGAGGCTGCCGGAGGAAGCTCTGGTTCGGCAACAAGGAGGGGCAGTGGATTGGTATCTTGTGGTCCTGAAAAAGTATGCGGTGTTCACCGGACGTGCGCGCCGGAAGGAGTACTGGTATTTCTGCCTATTCAATGCACTGATCTTCATAGCGATCGTCTTCGTAGAACGTCTTATGAGGACCCCTAGTCAGCGGCAGGACTTTGGGTTGCTGCTTTTCCTCTACTGGCTGGCAATTACGATACCCGGCCTGACCGTGACTGTGCGGAGGCTTCACGACACGGGCCGTAGTGGAAAGTGGTTCTTCATAGCACTCCTCCCGCTGATTGGCGGTGTCGTTCTGCTGGTTTTCCACCTGGAAGACAGCCAGGCGGGCGAAAACCGGTACGGACCTGACCCGAAGGCAGCGGTGCGTTCAATGCTTTCCTGACCCTGCTGGCACCGCCCGCTTAGGTCAGGAGGAGCCGCAGACCTCGGAAACGGAGGTCAGCGCTACTCGCTCCTGAAGGCATATCAGGCGGCTCTTGACGGGCATTGACCGCTCCTGTCATCGCCCGGAAGGGAAAATGCACTGGCCGTGGATGGGTCCGAAGCGATAAAACTGTCTCAGGCGTCTCATCTGTCTCCATCCGCGTTTTCCGTCCTGCTACTCTGAAGCTGCCATGAACAACCATCATCCAAACTTCCGTTTATGCCGGTCTCCTAAGC
>JBOGJZ010000241.1:0-3272 GCA_050745645.1 Terriglobia bacterium
CCGCTCCCAGGCGGCCTCTGAGTGTTTCGGCATTCTGCCTCCCACCTCCAGAATGCTCGATCCTCTCGCCACCTTCAGCGGACAGATCACGTGCTAACTGAACCGGACATCTCATATGCTAACGACACTGACGGACTCGCTTCTTGACAGGGTGATCTCACGGTGGTAAAACAAAACCGCGCTTGTGAATGGGACAGTGTACCACAATGCGAGACAGCCGGCGTGCGCGGGTTTGCCGGCGCTGATGGGAGCTGGTCGCCCGCGCTAACCGCGCGTGCACGTAAATTGCTGGAGAGGAGTTGTTAATGGAGATTCCCAAGAAAGACGCGTTGGAATATCACAGCCGGGAGCCAAAGGGAAAGATTGAGGTTGTCCCAACCAAGCCGACCAGCACCCAGTGGGACCTTAGCCTGGCCTATACTCCGGGAGTCGCTGAGCCATGCCTTGAAATTCAGCGCGAACCTGAGCTCAGTTACGATTACACCATTCGGGGAAACCTGGTGGCCGTGGTCACGAACGGCACGGCCGTGCTGGGGCTCGGAAACATCGGGGCGCTGGCCGGTAAGCCCGTCATGGAAGGCAAGGCAGTGCTCTTCAAGCGATTCGCAGATATTGATGTTTTTGATCTCGAAGTGGGCTCGCAGGATCCAGAGGATATCATTAGAGTCTGCAAGCTCCTGGAGCCTTCTTTTGGAGGAATTAATCTGGAGGATATCAAGGCTCCGGAGTGCTTCGCCATCGAGCGGGAGCTGCGAGAAAGCCTTTCCATCCCCGTGTTTCACGATGACCAGCATGGGACAGCCATTATTTCCGGGGCGGCGTTGCTGAATGCATTGGAGATTGCGGGAAAGAAGATTGACGAGGTAAAGGTAGTTTTCAGCGGAGCGGGCGCCGCCGCGATGGGCTGCGCGAACCACTACCTGCAGCTTGGCATGAGACGGGAGCAGATTATTCTGTGTAACTCCGGCGGCGTCATTTACAAAGGAAGGGAGAAAGGGGTCACCCCGGACCTCGCCCGCTACGCCACGTCAAGCAGGGCCCGGACGCTGGCTGAGGCTATGCAGGGCGCTGATGTCTTCATCGGCTTATCAAAAGGCGGCATCGTCACGGCAGACATGCTGCGCCCGATGGCGCCGAAGCCGGTCATCCTGGCGATGGCTAATCCGGTCCCTGAGATCAGCTACCCGGAGGCGAGGTCCGCCCGCCCGGACGCGATCGTAGCGACTGGCCGCACGGATTTTCCGAATCAGGTCAACAACGTGCTCGGGTTCCCATTTATCTTCCGGGGCGCGCTGGATGTGCGGGCGCGGACCGTCAATGAAGAGATGATGATTGCCGCTACGAAAGCCCTTGCGGCGCTCGCTCGCGAAGACGTGCCTGACGCCGTACTGCGAGCCTACGGACTGAACCGGCTCAGCTTTGGCCCGGAATACATCATTCCCAAGCCATTCGATCCGCGCGTGCTGGTGTGGGTCGCGTCCGCAGTCGCCGAAGCTGCAATGCGCACCGGCGCAGCCAGGGTCAAAATTGATCTGGACGAATACCGGGAGCGGCTCTCAAGGCGTTTGGACCGCACGTACGCGGTCATGCAGAGCGTCCATAGCCGGGCCAAGGCAAGCCCACGCCGCATCGTGTTTCCCGAAGGCGAGCACGAGAAGATCATCCGCGCCAGTTATCAATTGATGGAGGAAGGTATAGCGCGGCCGATTCTCATCGGCCGCCGCGAGCTGATTGAAGCGAGGCAGCGCGCCCTGGGTTTTCACAAGTTTGAAGTGGAAGTTATCGAGCCGTCCTCTCCGGTGCGCTTCGACCGGTACGTTGAGGAGCTTTACCGGATGCGGCAAAGGCATGGCGTCACGCGCAACGAGGCGCGCGAGATGATACTCAATCCCAACTATTTTGGGGCCATGATGCTGCATCTGGGGGAAGCCGACGGCTATGTGGCGGGCGTCTCGCAGCATTATCCCGAGGCGATCCGGCCCGCGCTGCAGATTATCAAGACACGCGAGCCTATCCATCGCGTCTGTGGCGTTTACGTGATCATGACGAAAAAAGAAGTATATTTCTTTGCCGACACCACCGTGAACATTGAGCCGGCGGCGGACGAATTGGCAGACATCGCCTGGCTTGCGGCGGGCGTGGCGCGGGAATTCGACATCGAGCCGCGCGTCGCCATGCTCTCCTTTTCCAATTTCGGCAGCACGCGCCATCCCCTGACCGAAAAGATGCGGGCCGCCACAGATTTCGTGAAGAAGCGATTTCCGGAAATCGTCGTGGATGGAGAGGTTATGGCGGATACGGCGGTGACGCCCGAAATCATTGAGCAAGAATACCCGTTCTCCACGCTCAAAGGCGGAGCCAACGTTCTGATTTTCCCCAGCCTGGGAGCGGCGAACATAGCCTATAAGCTGATGATGCGGATTGGGGGCGCTGAGGCGCTCGGTCCGATTCTGGTGGGCCTTGCCAAACCCGTCCATGTCGTGGAGCGGGGAGCTACAGTAGGTGAGATCGTGAATATGTCGGCCATTGCCGTCGTCCAAGCACAGGCGAACGGCTCTGTCAGCAGGGTCTCCGGGATCGCTTAATGACCGCTTCCGGCGACGCGATCAGGGTTCCGCCAAAGCCGGGAAGCCTTCGCTCCACCGGCCCATTCCCTTGTAGCGCAAGGTCCGTCTTTAGACCCTGCGGCTGTTAGTTGAAAAACAGGAAAAAACCCGCATTGTTATAAGGCGAACGCCGTGCTACAAGAGGTTCCACCGCGACTTTGACTGGACCCTATACCCATCCTCCGAATGAATCCGTGGCGAAATCTCAAGAGTTCTTCCGGGACGACAATCTCTGACACGATTACGTTCCTGATGAACTATGGATCAACAAAAGCAAAAAGGCCGCGACTGCTCGCGGCCTTTACACCTTATGGAGGTTCACATTATCTTTAGTTAAATTTACGTCTGTCTCCCTCTCCTGTAAAGTTCCACTGCTCTTTCTTCGAGCGCTGCCAACTCTGCGAGGACTTGCTTTGATATCTCCCCGTCAGGGCACGAACTAATGCATGACTCTAAGTTAGCGCGGCAGTTGTCGCGGCAATTGGTTGGGTCCGGGGGATTAGGACAGCCGTTTAAACAGCTCCAGTAATTGCTCTTACACTGCTGGACACATTCTTGGTGGCCCTTCGGAAGATCATCCAGAATTCTGTTGACCTCAGCCCCGAACCGGCTGCTAAAAAACTCGCCAAAATTCATTTCGTACGTCCCGACTCGTGCGTCAGGCCA
>JBOGJZ010000242.1:0-6963 GCA_050745645.1 Terriglobia bacterium
CTTGGCGAATTTGGCTACATGCACCAGAATGACGCGGTCGAAGGCGTGATCCTGATGCGGACGGGCGCGCAAACTCAGTATGTTCTTCAAGGTGTCGAAAAGGAGACGGAGAGGCTCAATAAGACGGTTTTGCCTCCGGACGTCAAGATCGTCCCTTTCTACGATCGCAGCGATCTGGTGAAGCTCACTACCAAAACGGTCGAGTCTAACTTGCTGCGCGGCATGATCCTGGTGTTGATCATTCTTATCATTTTCCTTGTCAGCTTTCGTGCCGCCGTTATTGTTGCCATCACCATTCCTCTCTCCCTGCTATTTGCGTTCATCTTCCTTCACGCGAAAGGAGTTGATGCCAATCTATTATCGATTGGAGCCATTGATTTCGGCATCCTCGTCGAGGGCGCCGTGATGATGATGGAGAACGTCTACCGTGAATTAGGCGTTCGACACGGCCAACAATACAACCTTTACGATGCAATCTTGTCCGCAGCGCATGAAGTAGACCGCCCCATCTTCTATGCAGTCATCGTCATCATCGCAGGGTATCTGCCGATCTATGCCCTGCGCGGCGCCGCCGGAGAGCTATTCCATCCGATGGCGGATACGATGGTGTTCGCCCTGATCGGCTCCCTGATCCTGGCGTTGACGCTGGTTCCCGTGCTGGCCTCCTACTGGTTCAAGAGAGGAGTGCGGGAAAAGGTCAATCGCCCCTACGAGTGGTTCAAGCGAGTCTACCGGCGGCAACTGGAATGGTGCCTCCGGTATCCCAAACTTACGTTCGTGATCTTCGCGATTATCTTTGTCGCGAGCCTTCTGCTGGTTCCCTACATCGGCGCCGAATTCATGCCCCACATGGACGAAGGGGCGCTCTGGGTGCGGGCCACCATGCCCTACACGATCTCCTGGCAGGAGGCAGCTAAAATCTCGCCTGAGATTCGGGATGTTCTGATGTCCTTCCCGCAGGTCACGACCGTGACATCGGAATTGGGCCGCCCGGATGATGGCACCGATCCGACCGGCTTTTTCAACGACGAGTTCTTTGTGGGTCTAAGACCTTATAGCGACGCCGTATGGAAGACAGGCAGCATCCGCACTAAGCCGGAGCTGACCGCCGCCATCAACGATAAGCTACAAAACTTTCCCGGTATTATCTTCAACTACACGCAGCCAGCGGAAGACGCCGTCGATGAAGCATTGACGGGCCTCAAGAGCGCCCTGGCTGTAAAAATCTACGGGCCCGACCTGAACGTACTGCAAGAGAAAGCCATTCAGGTGAAAAGAACGCTTGAACACGTGCGCGGTTTTACGGACTTGGTCGTGGTGCGCGAGCTCGGACAGCCCAGTCTGATCGTGAACGTCAATCGCGCGGCGTGCGCACGCTACGGAGTGAACGTGGCGGACGTAGAAGCGGTGGTTCAGGCGGCTGTGGGCGGCCAGGCCGTTTCGCAGGTAATCCAGGGAGAAAAGGAGTTTGACCTTCTTGTGCGGATGGAACCGCAATACCGGAGCAACAGCAGCGAGATTGGCAATCTTTTGGTCGGCGATCCTGCCGGCCACCAAATTCCGCTGAGGGAGCTTGCGAACATCAGCATAGGCAACGGGGCCGCTTTCATATATCGTGAAAATAATTCGAGGTACATCGGCGTGCAGTACGCAATCCAAGGCCGCGATCTCGCCGGTGCCGTGGCCGCCGGGCAAAAGGCCGTGAACGCCACCATCCATTTGCCGCCAGGCTATCGCATGCTCTGGGGCGGCGAATATAGCGAATACCTTGCAGCCAGGAACCAAATCAAGGTGATTGGCCCTCTCACCATATTCCTGATCTTCCTCATCCTTTTCGCGCTTTACGGCAACATCAAATTTCCCATCATCACCGCATTGGCAGTCGTTATGACTGAGCCCGTCGGGGCGCTCATTGCGCTGAAGCTGACTCACACGCCTTTCAGCGTTTCGTCAGCTCTGGGCCTGCTCGCCTTGATGGGTGTTGCGGTTGAGACCTTTGTGATCCTCTTCAGCTACGTTAATAAGTTGAGATTGGATGGCATGGACATTCACACCGCGACGCTGGAAGGCTCCGTCATCCGCCTGCGGCCTATCTTGATGACCGCGCTCGTTGCTTGTCTGGGTCTGCTGCCGGCGGCTCTTTCTCACAACATCGGCTCGGACACACAACGGCCGTTCGCCATTGTGATCGTTGCGGGGCTGGTTTCACGGTTGTTCCTGGGCATCTACCTCGGGCCGGCGTTATACAAACTCGTCGCCCGTGAGGGTGATACTCTACAGGTATGAGCATGGAGAAACAAGCGCCAACGGAAGATGAGCGGCCCAGCCTTTTCGGCCTGGGCGTAAGTAAACTCGAACAGGTGGCTGAGGAGTGCGGTGAGCCTCCCTACCGCGGCCGCCAGATTTTCCACGCCCTTTATAACCACCGGTCCATCCGATTTGAGGCGATGACCGATCTCGGAACGACTCTCCGGCAATATCTCACTTCACGATTTCAGATCGCCTACCCCGGAGTCCGGGAACAGCGCGTTTCGCGCGATAAGAGCGTGCGCTACCTCATGGAGTTCGGCGACGGTGAGGCGGCGGAGGCAGTTTATATGCCGGAAAGAGATCGCGCGACTCTGTGCCTGTCCAGCCAGGCGGGATGCGCGGTGGATTGCCGGTTCTGCTTCACCGCCCTCATGGGCTTGAGACGCAACTTGGACGCAGGAGAAATCCTGGGTCAGGTCTATCGCATTATGCAAGATCAAAACATAGCCCCGGGAACGCGGCTGAATCTTGTCTTCATGGGAATGGGCGAGCCCTTGCTCAACTACGACGCCGTGCTCACTTCGGTGCGCATTCTGGCGGATCGCAACGGCCTGGGCATCCCGCCGCGGCGTATGACGCTATCCACGTCTGGTATCATCCCTCGTATTCAAGACCTCGGCGCGGAAGAGGTGCGCCCGAAGCTGGCGATTTCGCTTAACGCTTCAACCAGCGAGCAGCGGACTGCGTTGATGCCCATCAATCGCAAGTATCCGCTGGACGAGCTCATCGCCGCCTGCCGCGCTTACCCGCTTCGCCCGCGCGAACGGCTTACTTTTGAATACGTCATGCTGGGAGGTGTAAACGATGCGCTCGAAGATGCCGGCCGGCTGGCAGAGTTGCTCAAGGGAGTGAGGGCTAAGGTGAACCTGATTCCCTACAATCCAGGCGACGAGCTTTCATACCGGTCCTCGCCAATCGAGCGCGTGATGGCGTTCGAGGGTGTGCTCCGGGAAGCGGGCGTTCCTGCCTTCATCCGCATCTCGCGCGGCCGCGACGTCCGCGCCGCCTGCGGTCAGTTATTGGTGGAAGGAGCGCGCAGGCCGATCACAGCCATCATGCGGCCGGCTGAGTTTCCTTCTTTGCGATAGGAGAAGAATAAGTCATTGCGGCATGCCGTGCAAAAATCAGCCGTCTGAACGCGAGATTTTCGTAGCCCGGCGCTTTCGAGCTGGTCAATCGCCACGCCGGTGAGATCCAGGTTCAGACCTGAGCCAGCCGGGGGGCCGTGGCCCGGCGGCATCATGGAGAGGAAGCCTATTTCCTGCGGAGCAGACGCAAGCTGGGTGGACTTATGAAAGAACCTGCCTGCCCGTGGAAAACGGCCGCGAAACGCATCCACAACTTCGGGGCCGACCTCGTAGCAACAACCGCGGATTGATGGTCCGAGCGCTGCGAAAAGGTTGCGCGGCTCACAGCCGAAAATGCGGCGCATTTCACCAACCGTCTTTTCGACGACGCGGCGCAGCAAGCCCCGCCAGCCCGCGTGCACTGCGGCGATCACCCGTTGTTTCGGGTCAACGAGCAATACGGGAAGGCAATCCGCCGCGCGCACGGTGAGCAGAATGCTAGGCTGGCTTGTGAGTAATGCGTCGCCCGCATGCTCTGTTCGGCGAGCGTCAGGCGGAAGCCGGTAGCCCGCTGCGCGATATTCCAGATTGCCGGCCGGCCCTGACTGGACTTGCCAGACTTCGGCCGAATGTATTTGCTGGAGCGAGGCTACCGCAAAATCTTCGGCTCCCAATTCCCCAAAGAACTTGCGGCGATTTTCGAGAACAGTGTGAGGTTGGCGCGCGGCGTGCGTGCCGAGGTCTAGTCCTGCTGGAGCAGCGCGGCGGCTTTTGCCTTTTTGTTCCGGCAGCCCAATGCGGGTGCTGAAGCCATGCACGAGCCACGGAAATCGTTTTAGGCAAGAAGCTTCAAGCCACGTTATGGCCGCGGAAGATTTGAGTAAGAAGTGGTCTTTTGCCAAGCCGGCTCTAGCGCTTTCGTGTAAGAGTGGATGATTTTCTGCAAGGGAGTTTGTATCGTGTCATTCTGAGCCGATTCGCTCCTATGTGAATCGCTCTGCTCAGCATGGCAGAGCCGGCTCTTTAAGCGAATGCTGAACGAGCCAGGGAAGGGAAGCATTCACGGATGCAGAAGAATCTTTCCGAAAAAGTCGCGGCTTTCCATCTTCTTCTGCGCGGCGGTGGCTTCGCGGAGCGGAAACGCAGAATCAATAACAGCCTTCAATCTGCCGGCTGCGATGTGCCGGAGCGCCTCTGCCAATTCTCCCTTGCCGCCCATAAACGAGCCATAAAGAGCGCGCTGGCGTCCGAACAGAGCTTGCAAATTCAGCGTGACATTTCCGCCAGAGGTAACGCCGCAGGTTACAAAACGTCCGTAAGTAGCGAGCGACTCAAAGCAGTCTTCCCAAACTGCGGCTCCGACGTGGTCGAGCGCCACATCGACCCCGCGCTTGCCGGTGAGCCGCCTGACTTCATCCCGGATAGATTGCCGAGTGTGGTTGATGGTTTCATCAGCGCCGAGCGACCGCGCTTTCTCAAGTTTGGCGTCCGTGCCAGCGACGGCTATCACGCGGGCTCCCCACAGCTTCGCTACTTGAATCGCGGCGCTGCCGACTCCGGAACCCGCTCCGATGATCAATACGTCTTCGCCCGGCCTGAGCGCGGCGCGAGTCACCAACATGTGCCAGGCCGTGATGAAGACAAGCGGAACCGCGGCAGCTTCGTCAAAGCTCAAATCGCCTGGAATGGGAAAGACGTTTATTGCAGGAGACTTGACGAACTCCGCATAACCTCCATCCACCTTCTGGCCAAAGAGTGTGAAGTCGCGGCAGGCGCTGTCCAATCCCTTGTAACAGGCTTCGCAATGGCCGCAGCTCAGGCCAGGGCAGAGCAAGACCCGGTCTCCCAGCTTGAACCGGCTTACAAGAGGACCGGCCTTGGCGACCACACCGGAAATATCGCTGCCGGGAATGCGCGGGAACTTCAAGGTCAATCCGCGAATACCCTCGCGCACCCACAGATCAAGATGGTTCAACGCGCACGCCTTCACCTCAACCAACACTTCGTCTTCACGGATTGCCGGTTCGGGTGCATCCTCGTAGCGCAAAACATCAGGCCCTCCGTGCTCGTGAAAACGCACTGCTTTCATGGGATATACTCCTTCTCATTTAGGGCTGCTACCCGCGAGAGGCGCGGGCCTCAACGGCGCCGGAGACCAGACGAAGTTCTTCCATTGCGTGTCGAGCGCCCTGCACTGCCGGCAGTCAAAGCGCTTCAAAGCCTCTGCCTTCCCTTCAATCCTGCCTGCAGACACATCAGAAATCTGAATTTGGGTAAGGATGTGGCACCAGTTGGAATAGGGTCTTCCCTGCTTATTCTCAGTCTCACAACGCAAAAAACTTTTAGTGGCGCCTACCCACTTCTTGCCTGCGCGATGGCACTCAGTGCGAATGTAGGCTCCGCGCTCAGCCTCCGGCTTTGGAATGTTCACCCAATCCGCCGTCAAGGTGGTCCCTTTCATCTGAACCCGATAGACGTTGCGCGTGGTCGCGGACAGCCAATAAGGAGCCAAATGCAAATGGGCTTGCGGCGCTGCTGTCTGGCGGTGCTGGCCAGGAGCGGCCGCAACAGCCGCGTTTCGCGCACTCGCGCCGATCACGATCACTGCGCTCAAGAGAACCTCTGCGACTCTGGGCAAAACGGTCATGAATTCCTATTCCAGGGGGACAACCCCTCTAAGCATCCTGCTAAGTTTGCTAGAATAACCTTACTGTATCTGAGACGGAATCGAAAACGTGAGTGAAGCGTTTACCGAAAAATACGACGTCGTGGTGGTCGGCGCCGGCCACGCGGGCTGCGAAGCTGCGATTGCCCCCGCGCGCATGGGTCTGAAGACTGCGCTCTACACCATGAACCTGGATCTCATCGCCCAAATGTCCTGCAATCCTGCCGTCGGTGGAATCGCCAAGGGACATCTGGTGCGCGAAGTGGATGCGCTCGGCGGCGTGATGGGCGAAGTGATCGACGCCGTAGGGATTCAGTTTCGCCTGCTCAATACCAGCCGCGGTCCTGCGGTGTGGTCGCCCCGCGCGCAGGCAGACAAGAAATTGTACCGGGTTAAGATGCGCCAGACGCTCGAAGCTGAGCCAAATCTGCGCATCAAGCAGGCGGAAGTAGTGGATTTGATCGTAGAGGATTTACCCTGCGCAACGGCGCCCTTGCGGCGCGTACGCGGCGTCCTGCTGCGGGACGGCCGCCGCGTAGAAGCCGGCGCGGTCATTGTCACCACGGGCACGTTTTTGAATGGTCTGATTCACTGCGGCGAGCAGACCTATCCGGCGGGCCGCTCGGGAGAGGCGCCCGCCGTGATGCTGGGCGAAGCGCTGCGCCGGATGAGTTTTGAAGTCGGACGGCTGAAGACGGGCACTCCCCCGAGACTCGACGCGCGCACCATTGATTTCTCATGCTTCCAAGTGCAACAGGGCGACTCCGTCCCGACGCCGTTCAGCTTCCGGACCAAGGCGATCAGTCAGCCGCAGACCGTCTGCTGGATCGGCGCTACCCACGCTGGAACCCACCAGGCCATCCGGGAGAATCTTCATCGCTCGCCGCTCTATTCAGGCCGGATTAAAAGCCTGGGACCGCG
>JBOGJZ010000243.1:0-5073 GCA_050745645.1 Terriglobia bacterium
CCGCTCCCAGGCGGCCTCTGAGTGTTTCGGCATTCTGCCTCCCACCTCCAGAATGCTCGATCCTCTCGCCACCTTCAGCGGACAGATCACGTGCTAACTGAACCGGACATCTCATATGCTAACGACAAGAAAACTTTTCCGATTGACATTGTGAATTCATCGTCTACAATGAGCAGGGTTCGAGATCACAGTGACCCGTTTCCCACACTCCGAAACCCTATTGATAACGTCTATGCCCGGGATCAAACTTTTCTCCCGCGGCAAGGTAAGAGACATTTACGAATTGAGCGGCGACCGGCTATTAATGGTGGCCACAGACCGGCTTTCAGCCTTCGACGTCGTGATGACGGAGGGAATTCCGAATAAGGGCCGGGTTCTTACCCATCTTTCATGTTTCTGGTTTAGATTATTTTGGAATGTATGCCCAAACCACTTTCTGACCGCGAATTTTCGAGACTACCCTTCGGAGGTCCATGCCTACGCGGAAGAAATTTCGAACCGTTCCATGCTGGTGCGGAAAGCCCGTCCATTTCCAATCGAATGCGTAGTACGCGGTTATCTGGCCGGCTCGGGCTGGAAGGAGTACAAGGAGACAGGCGAAATTTGTGGAATCCGTCTTCCTATGGGGTTGAAGGAATCGTGCAAGCTGGAGAAGCCGATTTTAACCCCTGCCACAAAAGCGGCTTCGGGACACGATGAAAACATCGATTTCGAAGAGATGTCTTCGCGGATCGGGCATGAGCAAGCTGTAAAGCTGCGCGATCTCAGCATAGATCTTTACACGCACGCGCGCGACTATGCTGCCACCCGAGGCATCATTATTGCGGACACCAAATTCGAATGGGGACTTTCTAACGGCGAGATCATCCTGATCGACGAGGTCTTAACTCCGGACTCTTCGCGCTTCTGGCCTCAGGATGGCTGGGAACTTGGCAGGCCGCAACCTTCGTTTGACAAGCAGTTTGTGCGTGATTACCTGGAAACAACCGGCTGGCGCAAGAAGCCGCCTCCGCCGCATTTGCCGCCAGAGATTGTGAAGAGGACAAGTGAAAAGTACCGTGAAGCCTTGCGCAGAATCACCGGCGAAGACGTCGGTTAGGGCCGCTGGCGGCCTGCCGGTTCATTGACATCATGGCGGCATGGAACTGGCTCGACTGGATTCTGGTGATCATCGTCGCCCTGTCTACGATGTTCGCCCTTCGAAAGGGATTCGTTCGGGAACTCATTGCGCTTGCGACTGTCGTGGTTGGCATCATCCTCGCGTCGCTGGAATACTGGCGCGCGGCAGTATGGTTCAAGGACCTTACGAAGTCCCGCGAAGTCGCTTTTGCCGCCGGGTTTCTGGTAATTTTCTTTGCCGTCCTGGTGGCGGGGGCATTGATCTCCAGCCTAGCCAGGCTTCTGATTAAAACGGCTGGTGTTGAATGGTTTGACCGCTTCCTGGGCGCCCTGTTTGGAATCGTTCGAGGCTTCCTTATCGATTGCGTGCTTGTGATGGTGCTCATGGCCTTCTCCATCAAGCCTGTATCGGTCCAGCGTTCACGCCTCGCGCCCTATATTTCCGCGGGCTCACGTGTCATTGCCTTCGTAATGCCACGCAGCCTCAAGAGTGATTTCCACACCGGATTTGAGAGATTTAGACAAGCCGTCCTGCAGGCCAGCCGGTCTGTCACGAGCAATAACGCCGTACACCCATAAGACGCGCGGGGGGGCTTTACCTTGAAAGATCAACTCGACGCTCTCATTAATCAAATGATCGAACACGAAGTGCACTATGAGGATGCGATCAGTGAATTTCAGAAGCGCTTCCTTAAGAGGGCGCTCGAGAAGCACAAAGGGAATAAGTCCAAGGCCGCGCAAATGCTGGGAATCCACCGCAACACGCTGAGCCGCATCTTAGAAAAAGCTCGAGTGGATCACCATCCAAAACGCGGAATGAGGTCGCGCTGAAGGGCGGCTTGGATAGTGTTGCCGTTGCAGGACCGCGCAGCCCGTGGCCGCCACCATGCGTGGCTGCCACGCTCTGAGCGTCGTCATTAGATTGGCGGAAGGTGGATGCCTATGAATGACGCTAGCGCCGGGAAGGAACTCAGCGTCTATGAGTCCATGGCGGCGCGATTTGACGTGGCGGCCAAGAAGCTGAACCTGGATGCTGGACTCTACAAGTACATGCGGTCCCCAGGCCGCGAAATCATCGTCCGCATCCCAGTCGAAATGGATCACGGCTCGCTGGATGTTTTCGAGGGCTACCGGGTGCAGCACAGTATCGCGCGCGGGCCGTCGAAGGGCGGCGTTCGCTATAGCCCCAATGTCACTTTAGATGAAATTCGCGGTCTTGCGGCCGAGATGACCTGGAAATGCGCGGTAGTGAACATCCCCTTTGGAGGCGCCAAAGGCGGTGTCGTGTGCGACCCGGAAAAGCTCTCGCGCGGAGAGCTCGAACGCCTCACACGCCGGTACACAGCGGAGATCCTAGGCTATATCGGCCCGGAAAGAGATGTTCCTGCGCCCGACATGGGCACGGATGAACAGATCATGGCCTGGATGATGGATACCTACTCCATGCATGTCCGGCACACAGTAACGGCCAGCGTGACAGGGAAACCTCTGGATCTAGGCGGATCGCGCGGCCGTCGCGAAGCCACAGGCCGGGGCTGCATGATCGTGTGCGACCAGGCTCTTAAGCGCTTCGGCTGGTCCAGGGAATCCACCCGTGTCATCATTCAAGGGTTCGGCAACGTAGGCTCACAGGCGGCCCGGCTGATGCACCAGGCCGGCTACAAAATCATAGGCGTAGCGGATGTTCACGGCGGCGTCTTCAATTCCAGTGGCCTTGATATTCATCGGCTGCTCACGCACAGTGAGAAGACCAAGGCGCTCAAAGATTTCCCCGGGGGTGAACCCATCGGTTCCTCGGAAATCCTCGAGCAGGATTGCGAGGTGCTGCTGCCGGCGGCGACGGAAAGCGTCATCACCAGCCATAACGCCACCCGCCTCAAGGCCCGGCTTCTGGTCGAGGGAGCAAACAGCCCAACGACCCCGCCGGCGGATGAAATTCTCTTCGACCGCGGAGTTTTTGTCATTCCGGATATTCTGGCGAACGCCGGCGGGGTGACTGTCTCCTATTTTGAGTGGGTGCAGGACCGGCAAGGATATTTCTGGTCCGAGACCGACGTCAACGAGCGCCTAAAGCATATTCAAGTGGCCGCCTTCGACGATGTCGTCCGCTACGGCGAGAAGCACAAGGTGAACAACCGGATTGCCGCCTATATGCTGGCTATTGATCGCGTGGCTTTCAGCTTGAAGCATCGCGGCATTTACGCCTAGTATTGCCGCCAGCGTGGCTGCCGCCACGGTATGACACGGATGCCGCCCTTCGGCCTCAACGTGATCGCAGGCGCTGGAACAACTTCCCGCTGGGACTTCAGTTCCAGATGAAACCGCCGGAGAATGGTAACCATCAGCAGCGTAGCCTCCGTTGTGGCAAAGCCGGCGCCGATGCAAATGCGCGGTCCGCCTCCAAAGGGAAAATAGGCGAATCTCGGCAGGCGGCGCGCGAATTCCTCCGTCCAGCGCTCCGGCTCGAATGCATCAGGATTATGGAAGAAGCGCGGGTCGCGATGCGTGATCCAAGGGCTCATAACCACGCTTGTTCCCCGCGGCACGTTATAGCCGCCAATCTCGCAGTCACGTAGAGCAATGCGAGCCATGGCGTAAGCTGGAGGATAAAGCCGCAGCGATTCCTTCAGCACCTGTGCCGCGTAGACAAGCTTTGTAAGGTCGGCTGGCGCCGGTGACTGTTCTCCTACCACGGTTTTGATTTCTTCAACCAGCTTGCGTTCGACCGCCGGATGACGCGCGAGCAGATAAAAAGTCCAGCAGAGGGCAAGCGAAGTCGTTTCGTGTCCAGCAAGCAGCAGCGTCATCACTTCATCGCGCAGTTGCTTGGGGCTCATCCTTTCGCCATTTTCGCCGCGCGCCGCGAGTAACGAGGACAGCAAATCATCCTCGTTCCCTTCAGACCCGAGGCGCTCGCGGATGATCCCCCACACAATGCGATCCAGCCGGCGAACCGCCAGACGATACCGGACGTTGCGAGGGGCGGGCAAAAAGCGCATGAGCGGCATCAGAATCCTTCCGCTGCTGTTAAAATCCATCACAGGCTTCAAGGCTCGCGCTACCTCGCGCGTCTGATCGCCAATCTCAACGCCGAATAAGGCCTTCGCGACGATCTCCAGCGTCAGTTGCCTCATGTCCGCTTCAAGATCGCGCTCTTGACCTTCAGGCCAGCTTTCAATCATCCGCTCCGTGTAGCTCACCATAAGACTTGCGTAAGACTCCACCCGCTCGCGGTGGAAAGACGGCTGGCACAGGCGGCGCTGCCGGAGCCAGAAATCGCCCTCGCTGGTCAGCAGCCCGTCGCCAAAAAGCCTGCGATTGGCTTGCAGGCCCCGTCCCTTAATAAAGTCGCGGCTGTGGGTAACCAAAACGGATTCGATGGCGTCAGGATGGTTAATGAAAAAGACGTGAATGTGGAAGGCGCGGTAATGAAAGACATCTCCGTAACGTCTTGCCCAATCGGAGAAGAGGCGAAGCGGATCGCGGGAGCCGAGCGGGAAGTTGCCGATCAGGAAGCGCCCTGGCGGTCCAGGCGGAAAGCGCTGACGATCCGTCATCGAAATCGAAGCGCCGTGAATGCTCATATGAAGACCGGCGCCAGCATGTTTAACGGCTTGCTAAAAAACCCGGATTTGCAGCTACCCTTCAGGCCGTCACCTTAGCCTTCGATGGCTTTGCCGGAATCCAGTAAATCTCCTCCCGGACGGATTCTTTTTGAAAGCCCCGGCGTTGCAGAATGCCCTTGCAGTTTTCAATCATCTGCGGGTGGCCGCAGAGGTAAGCCGTCGTTTCGGACGGTTCAAGCGCGAGCGCATCGAGGTACTTGCGGGCGACATCCTCCACGCGCCCGACTTCGCCTTTCCAGGCGGCGTCCTCCCATGGGCGGCTGACACAAGGAATATAACGAAGCCACCCGGCTTTCTGGCTCGATGCTTCCAGCTCTTCCCGGTACGC
>JBOGJZ010000244.1:0-23689 GCA_050745645.1 Terriglobia bacterium
GCTTGCATACCGGTTCACTCCCACGATCACGCGGTCTCCTCGTTCCACGGCCTTCTGGAATTCATAGGCTGCTCCCTGGATTTCTCTTTGCTGAAAACCCGCTTCAATGGCTCGTAAAACCCCGCCCAGCGCTTCGATCTTTGCCAGATAAGCGCGGGCTGCCGCCTCAATCTTGTCAGTTAGCTTTTCGATGTAGTACGAACCACCAAGTGGGTCAGCGCTATCGGCTACGCCGGTTTCAAATGCCAGAATCTGCTGCGTCCGCAGAGCGAGCAGCGCCGATTCCGCCGTGGGAAGCGCCAGCGCCTCGTCCCATCCGTTTGTATGCAAAGACTGAGCGCCTCCGAGCACGGCGGAGAGCGCCTGCAGCGCGACCCGAACGATATTTACATCCGGCTGCTGAGCGGTGAGGGTGCTGCCGGCCGTCTGAGCATGAAACCGAAACATCCAGGAGCGGGGATTTTGCGCCTGAAAATCCTCTCGCATGATGCGCGCCCACAGCCGGCGCGCCGCGCGGAATTTGGCTACTTCTTCCAGCACATTGTTATGAGCATTCAGGAAGAACGAAATGCGCGGCGCGACCTCATCCACCGCGAGGCCGCGCTCCCCGGCCGCATGAAGATAAGCCGTGGCGTTGGCGATGGTAAAGGAGATTTCCTGCACCGCCGTAGAACCGGCTTCCCGGATATGGTAACCGCTTACGGAAATCGTATTCCACCCCGGCGCGCGATCGCGGCAAAATTCGAAGATATCGGTCACCAGCCGCAATGCCGGGCTCACTGGAAAAATGTAAGTGCCGCGGGCGATGTATTCCTTGAGGATGTCGTTCTGTACAGTGCCGGAGATTCGGGACAGGCTCACGCCTTGATGTTCCGCCACCGCAAAATACATGGCGAGCAGAATGGAAGCTGTCGCGTTGATCGTCATGGAGGTGGAAACCTTGTCAAGCGGGATTCCCGCAAAAAGAGCCTCCATATCCTCGATAGAATCAATGGCTACTCCGGCCATCCCCACCTCACCGTGGGAGAGCGGATCGTCTGAATCCAGGCCAATCTGCGTCGGCAGATCGAAGGCTATGGAGAGGCCCGTGGTGCCGTGGTCAAGGAGGTAACGATAGCGCGCATTCGATTCAGCGGCGGAGCCAAATCCGGCGTACTGCCGCATGGTCCAAAGGCGGCCGCGGTAGTGGGTAGGGTAAATCCCTCGCGTATACGGATACTGGCCGGGAAAGCCAAGGTCGCGCTCCCAGTTCCATCCGGAAAGATCGGCTGGAGTGTAGAATGCCTGAGAGTCTGCCTCGGCTGCTTGCGGGGGGCCGGTCTGTGAGTCAGGAGGATTGGGGCTGCTCATCGCCGCACGTCATTAGAAGCATCTTGTAGCGCTGCGCTCAGAATGACAGCTTCCGGAAATCTCGCTAAACAAGAAATTACGACTTTGCAATGCTGAGTTTGTGTATTTCAAGCTCTGCAGTTTTTTGCCTCGGTCACCGGATGCTGCGCGCCTTGAGGAATGAATATAGGCAGAAAAAGGCTAGCACAATTGTGAAGCCGGAATAGAGATAGAAGCGCAGTAGTCCGGCCGAACGATGCTTCAGGTAGAGGTTCCATTCGGAAAGAGAAACGGTGGCTCCGAACACGGCCAGCGCCATGAAAATCAGCCCGATGACTACCTCGATAAGCCGCCGGACCTGCCGGTATGCGCGCGCTGCTGCCTTCAGCCAATTGCTCAAGCCTGCACCTACCCTGAAAATTCCGGACAGCCCCTCACCCGACGCGTTCGAGGCCCATGACTTGGCGCCGCCGTTGCAGCCTCCATTGGTTATGCTAAGGATAACTACGTGCGCAGTCAATCAGGGAGTGAAGAGAACTGGAACCTTTCGCCTTGACAGACCTGCGAACGGACCATAGAATCCAAGCTGGGAGACGAATTGGAGCTCGACGAGAAGTTCAAACGCCTGATTAAAGAACTGGGAAACGCCATTAACGATTCGCTTTCCGAGTCGGACCGGGTAGCGGATGTGATGGCGCGGATTCGGGCTGCCGGATACGACCTGTTTCTGGTGCTCGAAGTTACCATCGGTTTCAATAAGACTGGCGAAGCCACCCCACCCCGCCGCACAAGACCCTCTCGCCGCAAGGAAGTCCAGAAGTTTAATCTGACTACGCAAGACGCGGAGTTCCTGCGCGGCCTCAAAATCAGCATTAACGAAGAAGCCAGGTAGATGTCTCGAGTGACCCGCGGAACACTCCCTTCCATGGGCGCCTGATCGACCCATTGGCTCTTTGTGTCGCGGGCGCGTGGCCTCGAACAGTGCGCGCCGTGACCAGGAAAAAGATGAAAATCCTAGTCACTGGCTGCGCTGGATTTATCGGCTACCACCTCTGCCGCAGTCTACTCGAACGCGGTGACGAGGTCACAGGCTTCGATAGTCTAAATTCCTACTACGATGTGTCGTTGAAAAAGGCGCGCCTCGCTCAGATTGACGGCCACCCTCGCTTCCGGTTTATTCTGCTGGATCTGGCTGACCGGCAACGCGCCGCGCGGGTGTTCCAGGAAGGGAAGTTCGATAAGGTTCTGCACCTTGCCGCTCAGGCTGGCGTGAGGCATTCCCTGAAAGATCCTTACGCTTACGCCGATGCTAACTTGCTGGGTTTTCTCAATGTGCTTGAAGGCTGCCGGCAGTCAGAGGTGAAGCACCTGGTGTTTGCTTCATCGAGCTCGGTATACGGCGCAAACACGCTGACGCCATTTTCGACCCATCAGAACGTGGACCATCCATTGAGCCTCTATGCGGCGACCAAGAAAGCCAACGAGCTGATGGCTCACGCCTACTCTCACCTTTACCGCATGCCCTGCACGGGACTTCGCCTTTTCACGGTGTATGGCCCATGGGGCCGCCCGGATATGGCGGTGTTCCTTTTTACCCGGGCGATTCTTGCCGGCGAGGCAATTCAGGTCTTCAATTGCGGTAAAATGCAACGCGATTTCACTTATATCGATGACGTCGCAGAAGGCGTTGTTCGAGTATTAGACCGGATTCCTGAACCCGATCCGCACTGGAGCGGGCAACATCCCGATCCCGCGGCCAGCACGGCGCCCTATCGCATCTATAACATCGGCAACAACCAACCAGTGGAATTGATGACGCTGATCGGCGTTCTCGAAGCGAAGCTCGGCAAGAAGGCTAAGCTGATCCACGCGCCGATGCAGCCTGGGGACGCGCCTGCTACCTGCGCTGATATAGACGGCCTCGTTCACGACTTGGGTTTCAATCCCAGTACTCCTATCGAAGCAGGCATTGAGCAGTTTGTTGAATGGTACCGGAATTATTACAAGCCTGCCGGCTAGTGCCGGAATCACAGCGAGAATCGTTAGTCCTTCTCTGCGTGTCAGCGCTGATGGTTAACATGTTTATCGGTAGGCTTTTTCAGCGGATGCCCGGCGGTCGCTGACTGGACTCGTCGAATTAGGCTTTTCGCGTCCCTACCAAATAATCTTTAACGCGAACTGAATATCGCGCGGATCAGTCTGCGTATTATCGAGTGTGCCGAAGCCTGGAATCTGTACTCCCGTTGAGTCAATGGCTTCGAGGTTATCGACAGGAGGTGCAAAGTTGGCGCGATTCAAGATATTAAAGAACTCAGCCCGGAACTGGATGTCAAAGCTTTCAGAGAACCTTTTGATGGGATTGTCCTTTACGATCGAAAAATCGAGATTAGCTTCCCCTGGTCCAACAACTGTGTTACGCCCCAGGTTGCCCATGAGGTTGAAGCATGTGGGATACGAAACCTTTGTTGGATCGTTAAAAAGAAGCAGAAGAGGTTGCGGGTCGCAATTGGCGGCCCAGAAAGCTTGGCTGGGCGCGATAGGCACTATGAGGCATTGAGGCTTTATGTATTGCACGTCGCCGGGGCTGATCAGGGAGGTGCAACCTCCACCCGTGAGCCGATCCTCAATACCGATTGGCTCGAAGTTGAGTTGGCCCATCGGGTCTCCTTCGACACCCCACAAAGGCCAGACAGGAACGCCGTCACTCAGCGTTAGAACTCCTCCTACCTGCCAGCCTCTAGCTATCCATCCCGCCGTCCCGGAGAACGACGTCGGCGTCGGAATCCTCCACAGCCCGTTGAGGACCAGGTTGCGCCCCACATTGAAATCCGCCAGTCCCTTGACTATGCTCAGATTCCACCAAGGGATGGTTGGAGACAAGTCTCCCGCGTAATTGTCGCCTGCGAAGCTGCCAGACGAGGTGTCCATGGTCTTACTCCAGGTATACGAAGCCTGCACCTGGAAACCGTGGCTTAGCCGTTTGTTGATCTCGGCCTGAAAAGAATTGTACCAGGCCTTGCTCTGCCAAATCGTTGTCTGGATTCCACCCACGTACGGGTTCAGCGGTGTCCCGCTTCCGACCGGATTAGGGAACAGGTAGCCAGCCGGGGTCAGGGTTGGAAAGACCGTATTGATGTCGTCGATCTGAAAGGGATTATGGAGTCCCCGCGACCCCACATAAGCGAGAGTTATCGACGTATTCGGGGTGATTTGTCTCTGAACGTTAAAGTTCCACTGATAGACGTAATTCCGCTTGGGGTTTGGTTCAACGTAGTTCCACGTCTGGTTTGTAGAAGGAGGAGAAGCAAACAGTCCAGCAAGCTCATGGGGAAACGAACCCTGAGGAGGATTGACAAGCGTAGGGGTGACAGCGAACGGAGAGGTTTGCGCGTTATTGATGACCAACTCATAGGGAAGGGGCAGAACGTCGAAGACTCCAAAGCCTCCCCGGATTGAGGTCTTGCCATTGTGGAACGGATCCCAGGCGAAACCGATTCTTGGCTCAAAATTCTTAGTGGTAGGGTTCGAGGTAAAATACACTTTATTGAAAGGTCCGGTATTGGGATTTGTGTAGATCGTCGGCAAGTTTGCAATCTTGCCCTGCACTTCGGTTGGAATCGTTGACATTTCGTAACGTAAACCAAGGTTCAGGGTGAGCCCAGCACGCGCGTGCCAGTCGTCCTGAATATACACGGCGAAAATGGAGGTCCGGTTGTTGTGTGGAGAAATCCCGGCTAGACTGGGAGGCCCGTCCGATTTAAATGGAATATTCTGCAGCATATCTGCGAGCGAATTGAACGTGGCGTCACCATCTCCGGTGAACGTGGCGTAAACGTTATCTTGGTATCTGATGAACATGCCTCCAAACTTCAGGTTGTGGGTCCCTACGGTATGCAAAGCATCGTCATACACCTGAAAGGTTTGCCCCACGTAATTCTGCACCGACTGGCCGCGCAAACCTCCGTGGAAATCCGTCAGTCCCGGCGCAGAAATTCCCGGAGCGAAGAACCCTGGGGAGATTCCTAGAGACGGATCAGCCGCTGCCGGATTAATTGCGGCTGGGGTTAGATCGCCAGCGACAGTCGAGCGGTTAAATCCCAGCCGAACGGCATTGACCATGCTGGCACTGATGATGTGACTCTCTTCTAGGGAGGCCCCCTGCCGCATGACTATAAATTCGTCCAATACTTGATTTAGAGCGTCAGGCTGGGTAAAGGTCGAGTGGTCATAATACCAACTGGCATTCATGCTGTCTTTTTCCGAAATGTTAACGTCACCTCGGGTGGTGAGGTAGTTCTCAGGCACCACTTGCTGCCCCGCAAAGGCATAAATGCCAGTATTGTTATCAGGTCCGATCAGGCCGGAGTTGGGCAACGGATAGAACGCAAGGAATTTCTGAATCTGATGATCGACCGTTACAGGCGGCAGAGGATTCCCGTTTGGGTCGTTCAGAAGCCCATTTCGCGCATTAAGCGAGAGCGTGTGGGAGACTGTGCTGATACCCTTGCTCTGACGGAGTCCTTCGTAATCACCAAAAATGAAAATCTTGTCCTTCTTGATGGGTCCACCTGCCGACGCTCCAAATTGGTTACGTCTGAACGGCGCTTTGGTGAGACCATTGGCGTTATCGAAGAAATTGGCGGCATCCAAGGAGTCGTTTCGCAGGAACTCGTAAACGCTGCCATGAAACTGGTTACTGCCCGAGCGAGTGATGGCGTTAATGACTCCGCCCGATGTAAATCCGTACTCAGCTGAGTAATTACTGGTCAGAACTGAGAATTCCTGAATCGCGTCGACACCTAGATTCTGACCGAGCACACTCCCCGGACCCGCATTCGAGTAATCGTTAATGATGACGCCGTTAAGCCTGTAGCCGTTCTGCGTAGGCCGATTTCCATCGATGCTCATCTGCATTCCCAATCCGCGTGCTTGGGAGCCGACCTGAGTGATCTGCTCATGAGTCCTGACCGAAACCACGCCGGGCTGGAGAGTGGCCAAAGATGCCCAGTCGCGGCCATTCAGGGGCAATTCGCGGATCGTTGTAGATCTCACCGTGGCGCTGAGGGTCGAGGTTGCCAGTTGCACGAGCGGAGCTTGCCCTTCGACCTGGATATGCTCGGTAACTTGCCCGATTCTTAATCTGAGATTCAGCACTTGCACAGCTCCAACTGTGAGCGTGATACCGGTCCGCACCTCGGTGGAGAACCCCGGGGCCGAAACGGTAATCGCATAAGTCGAGGGAAGGAGGTTCGCTACCGTGTAGATGCCGGCCGCATTCGTCCTCGTGGCCGTGACGACTCCAGTCGCAGTATTTTTGATCGAGATTCGCGCCCCAGGTATAATTGCGCCAGATGCGTCGGTTACAGAGCCAGTAAACGTGCCTCCTGCCACCTGAGCAGAGGCGACGACGGGAATTTGCAGGACAAAACACAGCGCAATAACCACTAAAAGGTTAATGCTTATGTCATACGAATCTTTCTGGCGCGCCATGATAGACCTCCTCAATTTTCGCTTAGTCTCGTGCGCGCCGCCTTAGCTGGATCCGAGTGCAAGCTTACTGGTAGCGGAGCGCTCTTCTTTTGAACCTCTCTGTTCAAGAATGTAGTCCGCTTGACTGCATTGAGGAAATCTAGTGTTGTGAATTCAAAATAGCTTTACAGTGATTCACCTTGGTCAAGATATCTTCAACTCGCGCAGTCCAGAGAAAAGGTTTGGGCTGCCGATTGTTCTGGTCCAAGTATTCCTGGATGGCCATTCGCAGTTCCCCGACGCTGGCAAAGGATCCTCGGCGGAGACGCTTGCGCGTCAGCTCGCCGAACCAGCGCTCGATGAGATTGAGCCATGAGGAACTGGTGGGCGTGAGGTGAAGGACGAA
Source organism: Terriglobia bacterium (assembly GCA_050745645.1). Taxonomy (GTDB): domain Bacteria; phylum Acidobacteriota; class Terriglobia; order UBA7540; family UBA7540; genus RH2-MAG17b. Next base: position 7,205 of record JBOGJZ010000244.1, read on the forward strand.
GCGGCGATGCTTGGCCAACCACGTTTTGACGCGAGGATGGGTGTGGGTGCCGTAATTATCCAGGATCAGATGCAGGGCCATCTCGGGCGGCGTTTCTCGATCCAATTTGCGAAGGAAGCAAAGAAACTCTTGGTGCCGATGCCGAGCCATACACTCGCCCACCACACTGCCTTGCAAGACGTTCAACGCGGCAAACAGGGTGGTGGTCCCGTGGCGTTTATAGTCATGGGTCAGAGTGCCACATCGGCCCTTCTTCATGGGAAGACCGGGCTGGGTGCGGTCCAAGGCTTGGATTTGGCTCTTCTCATCGACGCACAGCACCAGGGCCTGGTCGGGAGGGTTCAGATACAAGCCCACCCCATCGGTCAGCTTCTCCACAAAATGCGGGTCGCGCGACAGCTTGAAGGTGCGCGTGCGGTGAGGCTGCAACCCGTGAGCGTCCCAGATGCGCCGCACCATGGTTTGGCTCACGCCCTGGGCGCGGGCCATCGTGCGCGTACTCCAATGGGTTGCGGCTGGCGGCTTTTGATGCAGCGTGGCCTCCACGATCTGTCTTACCTTCTGGGCGCGAATCTGCGGTTTGCGGCCGCACCCGGGGGCATCTTCCGTCAAGGCGGCTAACCCTCCGGCGTGGAAGCGGCGGCGCCAGAGCAGCACCGTGGGCCGGCTCGTGTTCAACTCTCCAGCGATGCGGTGATTGGCCGCTCCCGCCGCTGCCCTCAATACGATCTGGGCTCGCAGCACCATCCGCTGAGGCGTCTTGCGAGCGGCAATCCAAGTTTCCAGCGTCTGTCTTTGCGCCGGCGAAACCGGCAAGGCTTCCGGTGGTTTCCACATAATGCGAACAGTATACCGGAATCTTGCCAATTGTAAAGTTATTTGTAATTCACAACACTAGTGCCCTTTGTGCACAACGGCGATGGCCTCGATTTCAAGGAGCCAATCTGGGCTTGTTAATCTTCGCACTTCGACGAATGTGCTCGTAGGAGGATTGTGCGTGAAGTATCGCTTGCGCACCTGTGTAATTTCTGGCCTCTGAGCAATATCCGTAACGAAAATTGTCTCTCTTACTACATCGCCGAAACTTGCGTTGTTTGCCTTCAGAATTGCGCCGATATTCCTGAAAACTTGCTCAGTTTGTGCGCGGATATCTCCTTTTCCCACCAGATTGCCTTTCGGATCTCGAGCAACTTGCCCTGAGATGAATATTAAGCTCGTATTGCCAATCGGAACGCGCACTGATTGCGAATATGAACTGGTAGGTGGGTTAACGGTGCTGGGATTTGTAACAATATTCTGCGGGATCGATGTGGGCTCAACGGCAAAACATGACAGGCCCAAGCCGACAGATAGTGCTATTGCTGCGATGACTTTGTAACCCTTGTTCGCCACGTGTATTCCTCCGTTTTGTAAGCTATTCTCCACAGATCGTTTCGTCGGCGTGCTGTTAGTCGTCTCGACCAACAGCACGCTCAGCACCAACTTCTTCCCGTACCGGTGGTCAGTTCAAGGATCCCCGCGACCGGAGATTACGATTCAATTTGACCATCATTTACGCAGGACTTGTATCACAACTATTCAGCTCTAGTCAAGCTGAAATTACCGGCTGAAATTGCGGTACTGTAGACCTAGGATGTGACATCCGAGCAGCCGCTGGCCAGATTTCCATAGTATCTTCTGGTGTTACGCTTCAGATTTCCCTCAATCTGCCACCGGCTAAGCTCGGCATTACCCTCCGATGTGCCGATCCCTCCGTGCGAGATACTCAAAAAAGAGAGCTTCTGCACGAGCCATCTTGCGGTTGCACTTCAGGAAAAATAGCCCTTCGTTTGACTCCCCCTAATGGCCGATGTATAGTGAGTCGCTGATTTTGGCCTATTACGACAGAAGGAGATTAGCATGAAAGATCGACCGATAGGGCTCGCAATATTGCTTCTGGTTGCAGCGCTGCTAAGCGCAGCTGCCTCTTCCTTGCCTGCTGCTGCGTCGCCAGCTCTCATCACGCCGCACTATCATCTGGTCCGCAAGATCCGTCTCCGAGGAAGCGGGTTTTGGGATTATCTCACCATGGATAGCGTCGGCAGACGGCTGTATATAACCCACAACACGCACGTAACCGTCTTGAATCCGGACACCGGCAAAGTGATCGGGACCATTGCGAACACGCTGGGCGTGCATTGCGTGGCTCTGGCTCCGGAGCTTGGCCTCGGATTCACGAGCAATGGCGGGGCGGCTTCGGTGACGACATTCAGCCTAAAAACGCTAAAGGAAATTCGAGTGACTCGGACTACGGGGAAAGATCCGGATGCGCTGGTCTATGACCCCGCAAGCCGCCGGGTTTTCACTTTCAATGGCGACAGCGGCAGCTCGACGGTCATCGATGCGGCCAACGGTAAGGTAATTGGAACCATCACCTTGGGTGGCACCCCGGAATTCGCTGTAGCTGATGGTCGCGGAATGATTTACAACAACCTGGTAGACAAGGGTATGCTCCTTGAGATCAACACGCGGACTCTGCGCATTGTCAACCGCTGGCCAACAGCATGCAAGGAGCCTACCAGTATGGCCATGGACCATGCCAACAGACGGCTGTTCATCGGCTGCAGGGATCAGCATATGCAAGTGGTGGATGCAGATGACGGCCACCTGATCACATCACTGCCGATTGGCCAGACCGTAGATGCAACCCGCTACGACCCGGGGACAAAGCTGGCATTTGCTTCGTGCGGCGATGGCGGCGGTACGCTTACCGTCGTTCGTGAAGTGACACCAGACAACTTCCGAGTGGCTGAAAACGTTAGGACGGAGCCCGACGCCCGGACGATGGCAGAGGATGTGAGAACGCACGACATCTTTTTGGTTACCTCAAAGGTGGGCCCGCCGCCCGCTGCGACTCCGGAGAACCCAGATCCTCGCGATACGATTTACCCGAACACTTTCGTGCTCTTGGAATACGCTCCGTAAGCTCTGACGCATGATCGCGCCACCCGTCATCGCGGTCTGAACCGGGTTGAAGTCTTCTTGGAAAAGTGGATTGTCGATTGGGCTGCCCACCCGTTCTCTGACATTGATTCAATGGCGCGAGCATCTCGACCGTTTACATAATCCCTGCGTATATCAGTGATTTCAGTGGAACGTTCCCTACCGCTGCGATATGGTGACCTGCTCCCCTAAATCCGCACAAAGCTGAGTATGATTTCAGATTGCGGAAAGGAGGAGGATCATGTCGAAGAGTGGATACAGCGAAGCGCGGATGATTGGCGCGCTGAAGCAGTTGGAAGCAGGATGCCCGGTGGGAATCTGCGCGCTTTCCGAGCGCAGGTGTGGAAAATCGTGTTCGAAAAACTCCAAGGCGTTGCGCCCGTCTTCCCACACGACTTTAATCAGACAGGATGGCGCGACGAGGGGGATTGATGCAGGTCAGCCCGCGGCCAAAAGCGTCTGCGCGAAAGGCCACTCTCCGTCGATCCACTGGTCCTCGCAGCGAAAGCCCGCTTCCTGACTCATCCGCACTACGTCAGCGGCGCGGTATTTGTATGAGTTTTCTGTCCAGATTGTTTCCCACCGTTCAAACTGAACAGTGAGTTCGAGCCGGCGGATCGACACGGTTTGACGCCTGGTGGAGCGAAGGCAAAGTTCCACGCGCTGCGCCGCTTCGCTGTAGAAAGCATGATGGCGAAATTGCGATAAGTTGAAATCAGCATGAAGCTCACGGTTGATCCGCGCCAGCAGATTCAAATTAAACGCCGCCGTGACGCCGGCGGGATCATCGTACGCAAGCCGCAACTGTTCAGCCGGCTTTACGAGGTCCGTGCTCAGCAACATGACGTCGCCGCGAATAAGCTCGCCGCGAATAGAGCGCAGGAAATCTGTGGCTGGGGCCGGATCAAAGTTTCCAATGGAACTGCCCAGAAACAAAACGGCAACGTGCTCATCACTGCGGCGGCTCGTTGTGACGCGCTTCATGCCATCGAGAAAGTCCATTTCAACCGGCTGCAGCCGGACACCTTCGATTCCTTCAAGCTCCTTGACGCAGCGGGTAAGCGCAGGCCTGGAAAGTTCAATGGGGCAGTAAGTGACGGGCCCTCCTGCTGCTAGCGTCTCGAGAATCCGGCGGGTCTTTCTGCCAGTGCCGCTTCCCAGTTCAGCCACAAGCCACGCAGAGGAACTCTGTGCGGCGATCGCAGGCGCGGAGCATTCGAGCAGCCGCTCATCAGCGCGCGCTAAGCCATATTCGGGAAGGAGGGTTATGACCTCGAAAAGCGCGGAGCCGACTTCATCGTAGAAATACTTTGGCGGCAACCGCTTCTGGCCCGGCCTGCTTAGGCCTTCGCGCACATCCACCGCAAACGTGGCAAGAGGGCTCACGACTAGCTCGTTCACCGGTCTATTCATCGGATTGTCCGGCCGCCCTCCTCAAGACTGCCAAGCTCGCACGCTACGCTGAAAAAGCTCTCGCGGGCTGCTCTTTTGATGTCGATGGACTCGCTGGCGGTGGCCTACTTCTTGTTTGACTGAGTGGCGGGCTGGATCGATACGACCTGAATGGTGCGGCCTTTCAGTGTTCCCGTCACCTTGACCTTCTCACCTGCGTAGGGCCGGGCGGCATTTTGGTCGCTCAATGCATAGACCTCTTGGCCCGGCTGTACAGCCAGCACGAATTTGGCGCCCATATCAACGCATTCGAGCGTGCACTTTTGAGGACTAGACTGCGCCATCATGTGATGCAGCCCACAGGCGCTGTCGCTGATGGCGCCGGTGAACGATCGTCTTGCTGAGGTTTTCGCAGCGCCAAACCCGGTGGAGGCGCAGGTCAAGAGTGCGACTACTAGGTATGCTCGGATGTTCATGTGGTTCCTTTCAAGCAGATTGCTGAAAAAACCCATACTGTCATGCTGAGCGCAGCGACCTGTCCCGGCGAAGCCGGGAAGCGCCTGCTTCTTGCGTTGAAGATAAAAAGCATAGATCCTTCGCTTCGCTCAGGATGACAATTGAAGAACCCTTCAGCAATCTGCCTCTCGAAGATGGCTGCACACGCTGCGCTTTTATCGCGCGATCAAAAGATGGAGTAAGACAACCCCTTTGTCTTACGGTCCACCAGCAAGCTGAGTGGAGGATCTTCATCATTGATCCGCACTTTAACGAGGACGGTATTGGATCCCTTGGATGTGGAGCCGATGATTTGAAAGCTCCGAATCTTGCCGTAGTCGCCTTCTGGTCCCCAATCCCGCATGAAATCCGTGAAGTGATAGGAAGGCGCTGGTTGCCAGAGCTGGTACGCTTTGTGGTAATCGCCCTTTTCAAGCGTGGTCAAAAATTGCCCGACGGCGTGCTCCTCCCGGTAGTTCCAGAGGCTATAAGTGATGAAGCCTGCAATCGCTGCGAGAATGAGGATGAGCAGCGGCAAGGGAATGTATTTCAGGATGCCCCGCTTCGGTTTCGGCGGTTTGGCGTCCATCAAAGTTAACGGGATCATGCCGGTTTTCCTAAAAGCCGCAAGTTCTGTGCTAGCGCCGCAAAGGAGCGCGTTCTGCTGCTGGGTGATCTAAAAACAAGCAAACTCGTTCGCTCCCATTTTCAGGCTAACAAGAAACAGAGCTTCTGTGAAGCGCGGGTCCACAAACGCAATTGAGGAGTCGCCATGGTTGAACGAAGCGAAGCATATCTTCGCAAGCAGATTTTTCCAAATTAGGTTTTTTGGCCAAGGCTAATTGGACAGCCGTGCCCCGCAAGAGCAAGAGTTGCACTGCGGTTGATCCAAAGATTCGTTCGATCTACAGGCTTCACTGTATTGTCCCCACCCGGACTGCCCACTATTCTCCTATTTGATGCACAGGCTAACCCATCGGCCGCGCTGAGGAAAACCGCTGCTACTTGGCAGCGTATCAGCGCATAGATTTCTTTTTTTTAAACCAATCCAAATTGTCCAACCATCCGTACTCGCATTATCGGAGAAGAGTTTCAGTGCTCAGTACCGGCGCTTTGCCGGATTTCAAAGACGGAGGCTTTACATGGATAACGAAAAGAAGGACCTTCTTGAACTTCCCAAAGGGACGACCAGTCGCCGCGGCTTCGCGAAGGTGGCCGGAATCTCCGGACTGGCGGCAGTTGCAGGTTCCACTCTGCTCGGCAAGTTGCCCAAGGTGATGGCGGCAGGTGGAATCAATGATTTTGACATTTTAAAATTCGCGCTGAACCTGGAATATCTGGAAGCCGAGTTTTACACCAAAGCGACCACAGGAAAGACGATTCAGCAGATCGGCATCGGCGTCAATGGCAGCGGTAATTACGGCGCGACTACAGGCGGCAAGAAGGTGGATTTCAGCGGTTATGCCGCCGCCGGAGCCATTGCCAATCAGGTCGCGTTTGATGAGCAAACCCATGTGAAGTATCTTCGGGCGGCTATCAATTCATTTGGAGGTCAGCCCATTGCAAAACCTGCCATTAACCTGGATGCACTCGGTACCGGCTTCGGAAGCGTGAAGGAGTTTTTGGCGGTTGCGCGCGCGCTCGAAGATATCGGGGTGACGGCATATGGAGGCGCAGCGCCTTTGATTCAGAATAGGACGATCCTGGGCGCGGCGGCACGCATCCTGGCGACCGAAGCGATGCACTCCGGCAATATCAGGTTACAGGTTGCCACGCTTAAGATTGCAACCACCAAGCTTGACGGAGTGGATATTCTTCCACCACCTTCGGGAACTCACTACTTCCCGGTTACCGACAGCTCCGCCCAAACCGAGGTGCGCACTCCGGGCCAGGTGCTCTTCCTCGCTTACGGATTCAAGGCCAATGTCATGTCTGGTGGATTTTTCCCGAACGGAGCGAATGGCAATATCCATACGTCATCGGGGAGCGCGTAGGCACGTCAAAAAATACTCTTAAGGAGAAAACAATGAAAAAAATGGCAGTATGGCTACTACTGGGAACCGGCCTGATGGCCGTTGCCGGGCTTTCAGCGCTGGGTAGCACTATACCCATGTTCAATGAATGTCCGGCGGTTGGGCAGGACACAGGCTGTGCGGTCCTGATCACCATCAACTCTGGCGGCGCCTTGAGTTACCAGATGGATTCCAGCCAGCCGCCGTCCTTCAATACGACGGAGGCGGACACACTGGTTGGAGTCCTGAACAATTCCGGAGCGCTTCAATACAGCATCGATATATCTGGTAATAATATCTTCGGCTTCGATTTTAACGGCTCTTGCTTAGGGACCTATACTCCGAACCCCTCGCGGTGCCCTGACCTGTTCAACGCCCCTACATCCTATGAGGGATACGATATGAACGGGAACTTTGACAGCTTTACCGTTACCAGCCTCAATGGTGGGACAATTTACTTCGCCAATGGTCTCACGCCTGGCGATTCTGCCTTCTTCAGCCTGGAAGGCTCGCCAAGCGATATCAACGGGGTCACAAGCACGACACCCGAGCCCGCTTCAGTTCTATTGCTGGGGACGGGCCTTTTCGTGCTGGCCATGATGTCCAGGAAATGGCTAGCCGAGAACCCGCAACAGCTAAACTGAATCTTAGGGCAGACCTCGGCGGCTGAGATCTGCCCTACCTGTTTCTATTGAGTTCCCGCCTTCGGGAGTGGCGCCATTTCGGTTGGGCTGCCTTTGCGTTGCAGCCGAAGCAGGCGCAGCGCTAAAGGGTTCTTTGGAATAGAGCGGCGGCGGAGATCATCATGATCGCCGAGAACAGGCTGAGGAATACAAGGTCTCCGGTGATCGCCGTGAAGCCCGTGTTCTTCAGTAGGAGAGTGCTGAAGCCGTGAACAGCATAGGTGAAAGGATCTACGGCGGTGATCGCCCTCATCCAGGATGGGAATGCGCTGACCGGGTAGACCGCCCCGCTTGGGAAAAATAATAAAGTGTTGAGCACCCCGAATATCGCCCGCGGCACAAGCGGGTCACTGATCCGGACCATCATCAAAAACATCATGCTGATGAAAGCCACCGATGTGGGCACAATCAGGATGATCATTTTAGCGAGGCGCAAGGGGTCTAGAGGGTTTTGAATTCCGGCGATCAATGAGCCGCAGATCGTAAGCACCAGTCCGGCCAGCACGCCTTTGGCTGCGCCGGCGAGGTTGAAACCAAGAATCAATTCCATTTTCGTAATGGGAGTTACGAGATATCCCTCGTGCAGGCCGCGCGCTTTGTCATCAATGAAGATGATGCCGCCGCCGATCATGGCAGTGATAAAAATTGCCAAGGCGATGGCCCCGGGCAGAAAAAACTTGATGTAAGGAGTATATCCGTAGACTTCCACGGTTTGGAGTTGGAGCGTGGGTAGAATCCGCGGTCCAAGGCCGTTCTGGTAGTAGTCAGCCACTAGATTGGTGAACGCGCCTTCAAGAGCATTGGCCACAAAGTTGTCCGTGTTATCAACAATCAGACCAACCTTGGGATCGGCCTGGGCAAGCACGTCACGCGTGAAGTGAGGCGGGATGTTGACGACGGCGCTCAGCTTGGCATTACGCAGGTCAGTCATAGCGTGATTCAGGTCGCTGTAGTTAACCGTTTCAAAAGTGCGGGCGTTAGCCTCGACTGCTCCCATCATCCCGCGCAGTTTCACCGCCGCCATGCCATGATCCTGATCCACGACGCCGACTTTCAGATTCCTCAGATTGCCTCCGAAGGCGTAGCCCAGTATAACGAGCTGGCTAAGCGGGAACACGAGGGCGGCAAACATCAGAAAAGGGCTGCGCTGGAACTTGCGCAGGTCGCGCTCGATGATGGCCCATATTCGTTGCACGTGTCACCCTTTTGCCCCGGTTCACGCTCACCGGCGGTCGTACATAAAACTCACGTCGTAACGCGGGTTATCCTGGGCCGCGTCGCGCAATTGCCGCCCCGTATAGCGGACGAACACGTCGTCGAGCGTGGTGCTCTGGACGGAGAGAGACGTAACAGAAATCGAATTCCGCCGCGCCGCCTCAAACAGGTTTACGGTCGTCACAGGACCGTTATTCGAAGCGATGCGGAAAACGCGGTCTGTGCCGGAAACGCTCTGAACCTCGGGAAGTCGCTTCAGCGTCTCGATCCATCCTTCGGGGACGGAAGAGAAACTTACTTCGAGAGTGTTGTTGCCGGGAATCGAAGCCTTCAAATTCATTGGGGAATCGAGCGCCACGAGCTTCCCGTGATCTACGATGGCTATGCGGTTACAGAGCTTGTCTGCTTCCTCCAGGTAGTGCGTGGTGATCAAAATCGTGAGGTCACGTTCCCGCTTCAGGCCTTCGAGCATCTCCCACACGGCGACTCGGGAAACCGGGTCAAGCCCGCTGGTCGGCTCGTCGAGGAAGAAAACCTTCGGCTCGTGCACCAGGCCGCGGGCGATTTCGAGCCTCCGGCGCATGCCCCCAGAGAAGGTGCGCACGGGTTTATCCGCCCAATCTAAAAGCTGGACGGCGGCGAGCAGGTCGCGGATGGTGCGCTTGCGCCGTTCTTTCGGAACGCCGTAAAGGCGCGCATAGATCACCATGTTCTCTTCGGCGCTGAGCTCGACGTCAGAGGTCATCGCCTGCGGGATCACACCGATGGATTTGCGCACATCGTTCGCGTTCCGGGCCACGTCGTATCCAAGCACTCTCGCTATGCCGGAAGACGGCGCGGTGAGCGTGGTCAGCATCCGGATCAGCGTTGATTTGCCGGCCCCGTTCGGCCCCAGCAATCCAAACACTTCGCCGTGACCGACGGTGAAACTGACCTCATCGACAGCGGTGAATTCACCGAAGCGCTTGGTAATCTTTTCAACTTCAATATCATTTATCGCCACTTCGTTCATTGACGCTGCTCTTTAGAGGACTCAGCGCAGATCGCGCCAAGGCAAAGTTACGTAAGCGGTAAGGCCGGGCCAAATGCGGCGATCCCGGTTGTCCACTCGCAATCGCACCTCGAAGGTTTTAATGTCGCGCTTGGTGCGGCTCACGTCGCGCTCGGTGGCATAGTCCGCATCAACTCCCCGGAAAAAGACGGTTCCGGTTTTTTCCATGCCGGAGGGAAAACGTACCTGGAAGTGATCTCCAAGACGGATGCGGCTAATGTAGGTTTCGGGGACGTCTAGGCGAACCCACAGGTCGTCTGGATTGATGATTGACACGATGACCTGGCCCGAATTAACTACCTCGCCCAGTAAGGCAGCGCGCACATCCACAATGCCGCTTTCGGGAGCAGCGACCTGGGTTTCATCCAGCATCACGCTGGCCTTCTGGACCTGCGCCGCAGAAGCCGCCATCTGGCGGCGGGTGGATACGAGCTGACTTTCCCTCACCAGATTCTGCTCCTCATTGGATTCCGCGAGCGCGAGCGCCGCCCGTTGCGCCTCCACTTGTTTGCCGAGCGAGTCCCATTGCGCCTTGGCGGCCTTGTACGTAGCCTTGGTCTGGTCAATTGCCTGCGCAGAGATCACGCCTTGCGTGAAGAGGGCTTGATTGCGCTTGTAATTGATGGCGTCGTTCTGCAAATCCGCAGCGGCCTGCGCCTGTTGCGCTTGAGCGGCGGCAAGAGACGCCCTGGCCTGTTCCACTTGATTGCGAGTTTGCAATTCCTGATATCGAAGCGCCGCTTCCGCTTGGCGCACCTGCGCGGCAAAGCTCTGCTCGTTATGGATGTAATAGCTTTCGTCTGCCCGATATGGCTGCGGATTGATGATCGCCAGAAGCTCGCCCTGCTTGACCTGGTCGCCTTCCCGGACGTGAAGCTGTGTGATCCTGCCCGAAATCTCCGAGCTGACCAGCACTTCGTTGGTGGTGACGATTCCCGTGAGCGTCAACCCGTGTGCGCGAGCGGTGGTAACAAAATAGACCACGGCGCTCGCGGCCACGACCAAGATGAGGACCAGAACCAATACCTTGCGCGTCATGACCGTGGCGCCTCTCGCTCGCGAAAGAGTCCGAAGCGGACGAACTCCAGAACTTCGCGTTTCCGTTTTTCAAGGCTGACTTTGCTGAAAGGGCTGATATGAGCGATGTTCTTTACCATCGGAGCGGCTGAAAAATAGAACACCACCAGCGCTATGAGAGAGATAGCCGCGTGCGTGCTGTCGACAGGGCGGAATGATCCTTCCCGAACTCCACGCCGGATCAAGGCTTCAAACTGACGGGCGCGTGGCTGGAAATGCCGTCGCGTGAGGCGAGCAGCCAGTTCGGCGTCCGTCATGAGCAGGCGCAGAAACAACGCCGGGTAGTGGGGCCGTTGGGCGATGAAATCGAAATGCATGGAAAGATACCGCAGCAGGACATCGGGGGCGGGCGCACGCTCTGAAAGAACCGCGGAGGCTTGCCGGTGGAACTCCTCCAGGTGATTCTCCATGACGGCGCGAAAAAGCGCGTCCTTGCTCTTGAAATAATAGAAAAGCAGGGCCTTATTAATCCCCGCAGCCGCGGCAATGGCTTCCGTTTTCGCGCCGTCTAGACCGCGCTCTGCAAAGAGCCGGTCTGCAACCCGCAAAATCCCGGCCCGGGCATTGGCGCCGCGCTGCTTCCGCATGTCGGTAATGAGCGGCTGTGGGCTTCTCATAAGTTAACTGACCGGATAGTCAATTAAATCATGCGGGCGATATCTTGTCAATGACTTCATAAGGTGGGTAGTGAGTCAGCTGGCAGGCAATCTGCGAGACAGCCGGAGACTGAGCCGCACGGCGCCGTGCGGGAGGAGGAACGATCTACCGTCCGGCCGCCCGTTGGCTTGAGTTCCTGCGGTTGCTTTTGAAAGCCCCGGCCGGAGGCGGAGTAGTTTTCCGCGATGGCTCGCTTTGGCGGTCGGCGAGGTCGTGCAGCGCCTTGGTGATCTGGACGGGAGTCTTGAGTTTGCCGTCCAGCATCAGCAGAAAGATCTGGTGAAGAGCTTCTTCGGCTTGAGGTCCGGCATCGACTCCCAGAGATAGCATCTCGGCACGCGGCAGTTTGAGGTGAATCTGAGGGTACTTGAAAAGAAAATTTTTAATCCGGGTCTGGATCTTGGCCTGGGGATGGTGTGTCAGCAAGTAAAGCAAGAGTGAATGCGGCTTGCCATCTAGAAATTTGTAAACGGCGCTAGGCGCATTCATTTTGGAGCTGGCGAGCGCTGTGGCCAGTTTCCGTGCGTCGGCTTCGAGGCTCAGTGCGGTCCGGAGCTCCTTGCCTTCAGGCATGATCTTTTTCGCCAGGCGCTTGCGTTGAGACGGTGGAAACTTCTCTGCCAGGCCGTTAAACACCACTAAAAACGGATCAGCGCCCGGCGCCGCGCGGACGGCGGAGCGGATCTTTTCGAGACGGTCAAACGGAACCTTACCTGCTGTCAGGCTCGCGTCGAGGCCGGAAAGCAAGCCATGACGCTCGAAGAGGCGAAGAATGCGCGCGGGATGCTCTTCTTGAAGCACAGCTCGCAGTTCCCGTCCTTGGTCTTCAGGGGACATCGACTTCCATGCGCCTCCCTCAATGGCCGCATTCAACCAATCTCGCGTCCGTTGCTCCGCATGGAATCCTAACCTGTCAGATAGGCGAAGCAGCCGGTAAATGCGTGATGGGTCGGTTAAAAAACCACGGCTGTCGAGAGATCTGAACTCACGATGCTCGATGTCCGCCGCGCCGTTCGTAGGGTCCAGCAAGAGGCCGCGCGAATTCGGGTGAAGCGATACCGCCATGGCGTTTGCGGAAAAGTCTCGCCGGCGCAGATCTTCAAAAATCCCGGCCGGTATGACTTCCGCTGCACGCCCGGGCTGGGAGCGGATTTCCCGGCGCGCCCCCGCGATGTCCACCTGCACCCCTTGGGCGAAGCTCGCGGAGGCGCTTTGACGGCGTGGATCGAAATGAATCTGTTCCAGACGGACGGCAGGCTCGCGGCGCGCCGGCTCAGCAGCGGCCGCCGCTGATTTCCGGCCTCCGTCAGACTCGAGGGCTCGGAGGACTTTCTGCAAATTTCCCTCCACGGCAAAGTCCAGGTTGCGAACGTGGTTATGTCCCGAGGTCAGGTCTCGAACCGCGCCCCCTACCAGATAGAGGGTTACGCCTACCCCAAAAGCCGCTCGGCTAATATAGTTCAATACCTGAAACTGCGGCTGCGAAAGCTTGATTTCCATCAAGAAGTTGTAATCGCTCATAACTCAACGGGCGCCCTTCTTCGCTTTGCTCAGGACAGCCTTCGGCTCAGAATGTTTGGAGAGACTTTTTCTGGAAGTCCCCCATCTCCCACCCACGGCGGACGTCACGCCCTCGGATGGTGCGCGAAATAGACGTGCTTCAGCCGTTCCTTCAGAACGTGTGTATAAATCTGCGTTGTCGATATGTCACTGTGGCCGAGCATAAGCTGAATGGACCGCAAATCTGCCCCGCGCTCGAGCAAATGCGTGGCAAAAGAATGTCTAACCACATGCGGGGCCAGGGAGCCTGCAATGCCTGCTGCGCGGCCGTACCGAGCCAGGATCTTCCAAAAACCCACGCGAGATAGCCTTCCGCCGCGATGGTTCACGAAAAGGTAGGGTATGGCTTGATCTCGCACGAGTAGAGGGCGTGCGGACGCTAGGTACGTTTCCGCAGCGCTCAGCGCCGGCTTGCCGACTGGAATCACCCTTTCCTTAGAGCCTTTGCCAGTGCACCGCAATATGCCGAGGTTGCGGTCAAGGTCATCCACCCGCAGGCCAACTAGTTCAGACACACGCATGCCGGTCGCATACAGGAGCTCAAGCATCGCCTTATCCCGTATTCCGGCCGGCGTGGATGTATCCGGCTGGCCGAGCAGAGCATTGATTTCCTCTATGCCGAGAAATCGTGGAAGTCCACGGCTAAGCTGAGGAGATTCCACTTCCGCAGTGGCGTCCTTGCTGATGACCCCTTCATTGACGAGAAATTTGAAGAAATTGCGCAACGACACCAAGTGGCGAGCCACTGACCTCGCGCTCAACCCTTGTAAATAAAGACGCTCTAGGAATTTGCGAACGTGGTTGCGGTTCATTTCCTCCGGGTTGAGTCTTTCCGCCCGGGCGTAATCCTTAAACTTGGCCAAGTCGAGCCGATAGCTCACAAGAGTATTGTAGGAAAGACCTTTTTCGACTTGGCTGTAGTTCAGAAAACGGTGAATCTGGTGTGATATCCTGGATTCCGGTGCTTGGTTCGGCCCGATCTTCTGTGTGGAAACCGAGGGAGAATGGAGGTTCGCTCCCGGATTTTTTCTCATGAGGCGTTCGTCGGCATCGGTTTTCCGCAACCGGAAGTTGGCGGCTAATCAGACTCGCAACAAATCAGCAGCTTGAAGGACCAAAGCTTAGATCACCCAGATCACTGGCTTTCGCGAGCACCCAATCCGCGCGTTTTCAAGGGATAGTAACACAAGGGAGTTGTAGTTGCAAAGGTTCTATTATTATCGCGCGGTTTAAGACGCAAGGGGTGATCGGGAGGACGGCAGTTTCTGATGTAGAGACGGTTTTACCGCGCCATTTGGCGAGATAAACCTGCCGCTACGCCTTACAAGTTGCACCATGATTCATAGTCTATCCAACGGGTAAGTTGATTAAAAAGTGAGGCTTACGGCTTGGCGGCCCCCAGCCTGCGCTGAGGTAGGCGCCAATCGATGCTATAACTCAAAAACGGCAGTTGTCATACAAACACCCAAAGGGAGAGGTTGTCCATGAAGCTAGACCGCGTGAGGAGATCATGGTCTCACTTGAACGTGGCCCCGTTCCAAAATAGCCTGTCATGAAGATTCTAAAAGCCAGCCAAATGCAGCAAATAGATAGGCTTACGACCGAACGCTTTGGCATGCCCGGGCTGACGCTCATGGAAAACGCTGGCAGTGGGGTTGTGGCGTTTCTCGTTGAGCGCTTCAGCCCGCTTAATGGGCAAAAGATTGCCATTTTTTGCGGCAAAGGGAATAACGGGGGCGATGGATTTGTCGTTGCCAGGCTGCTGCGCGTGCGAAGCCTCACGCCTCGAGTCCTCCTGTTCGCGGAACCTGCCGCCTTAAAAGGCGATGCCGCAGTGAACTATCAGAGGCTGTTACAATCCAGCTCGGCCGAGGTCGTAAAAAACTCTGCTGCCTGGCTGGACGTAAAAGGCAGCCTTTCCGGCACTACTTTGATCGTTGACGCCCTTATTGGGACAGGGCTTTCTAAACCGCTGGATGGGTTTCTCAAAGAGGTCGTGCAGGATCTGAACAACGGTTTTCCCGGAGCCGGCCGTGTGGCTGTTGACCTGCCCTCTGGCCTCTCCGCGGATACTGGAGATTTGATAGGTGACTGCGTTCGCGCTGACGCCTCGATCACGTTCACAGCACCAAAATATGCTCATGTTTTTCCCCCGGCATGCGAAAAGGTTGGGGAGTGGCGGGTTCACCAGATCGGCACGCCGCCGGAGGCCTTGGAAGCCGATCCAGAGCTCTTTTTGAGTTTGACTTGCCGCGCTGAGGTGTTATGGCTCGCGGCCAAGCGGGCAATGGACACGCACAAAGGCACTTATGGCCACGTTCTCGTTCTCGCCGGTTCAGTAGGTAAGACCGGGGCCGCAGCGATGGCGGCAAAATCCGCCTTGCGTTCCGGCGCGGGACTGGTCACGGTCGCAACCTCCAAGAGTGCTCTCCCGGCCGTTGCGGCATTCGGCATGGAGTTTATGACGGAGCCACTGCCGGAAACGGAGGCTGGGGCGGTATCCTTGCGTGCCCTCGATTCGGGTCAAATAGACCGGCTGATGGAGGGCAAATCGGTCCTGGCTGTAGGACCGGGTTTAGGCGGAGTCGCGGAGACTGCGGAACTCATTCGAGAAGTTGTAAACCGCTCGATGGTTCCCGTCGTCCTGGATGCCGATGGCCTGAACGCCTTTGCCGGCCGCATGGACGAATTGGAAACCGCGAACCGGATCCGGGTGTTGACTCCGCACCCGGGTGAGATGGCGCGGCTTTCCGGCCTCAACACCACGGATATTCAAAAGCGGCGAGTGGAGGTTGCGCGTGATTTTGCAATTCGCCATCACGTTTATCTCGTTTTGAAGGGAGCGCGGACGCTCGTAGCCTCTCCCGACGGGCGCGTCGCCGTCAATCCTACGGGCAATCCCGGAATGGCTACCGGTGGCGCCGGAGACTGCCTGACGGGAATTATCGCCGGGCTACTCGCGCAGTTTCCGGAAAAGCCGGTTACAGAAGTTCTGGCAGCGGCGGTTTATTTGCACGGGTTGGCCGGAGACGTTGCCGCCAGGAAAATGGGGGAAGCCTCCATGATTGCGGGTGACTTGATCGATGCCATCCCGGAGGCGTGGCTGAGCTTGACCGCCACCCTTGAGTAGCGTTTCCAAAGCTGCCACATGGCGAGGTAAACTCGCCGCTACACCCCTCTTAACCGGCAATGAGATGATTTTGGCAGAAGAAACTCTACACAACATCGTGACCCATTCTCCTGAAGAAACGATTGCCTTCGGGCAGCGGCTGGCAGGCTTTTTAAAGCCACCGTGCATCGTCCTGCTCGAGGGTGACTTGGGGAGCGGCAAGACGATGCTAGTCAAAGGTATCGCAGCGGG
>JBOGJZ010000245.1:0-6588 GCA_050745645.1 Terriglobia bacterium
TGGGCCTGAACGATTCGGGCGGGGCGCGCATTCAGGAAGGGGTCGCCTCGCTGGCGGGCTACGCGGAGATTTTTCTGCGTAACACGCTCGCGTCGGGCGTCATCCCGCAAATTTCAGCGATACTCGGTCCGTGCGCGGGCGGCGCGGTCTATTCGCCTGCCATCACCGACTTCATTTTCATGGCCGGTCAATCGAGCTGTATGTTCGTAACCGGGCCGGACGTGATCAAGACGGTGATACACGAAGAGGTCAGCAAGGAAGAGCTGGGCGGCCCGATGACGCATAACCGCGTAAGCGGCGTCGCTCACTTTCTGGCGTCAGACGACGCTGATTGCATGGCTCGCGTGGGCGAGCTGCTTTCTTTTCTGCCGCAAAACAACCACGATGATCCGCCCCACGTTGAGACCGGCGATCCTGCAGACCGCTGCGACGAGGAGCTTGACCGCATGGTTCCGGCGGAATCCGGCCGCCCGTATAACATCAAACGGATCATTGAGCGAGTGGTCGACGATGGTTACTTTCTGGAGGTTCAGGAACACTTCGCACGCAACCTGCTGGTGGGCTTTGCCCGGCTGGGCGGCCAAAGCGTGGGACTGGTGGCGAATCAGCCGGAAGTGCTGGCGGGCTGCCTGGACATCAATGCCTCCATGAAAGGGGCGCGCTTCGTCCGGTTTTGCGACGCGTTCAACATCCCGCTGGTTACGTTTGTGGACGTGCCCGGATTTTTGCCGGGCGCGCAGCAGGAATTTGGCGGCATTATCCGGCACGGAGCAAAATTACTCTTCGCCTTCGCTGAAGCAACGGTGCCGAAGGTCACGGTGATCACCCGCAAGGCTTACGGCGGAGCCTATTGCGTAATGTCTTCCAAGCACATTCGTACTGACATCAACTACGCCTACCCGACGGCGGAGATCGCCGTCATGGGCGCTGAAGGCGCGGTGAACATCGTGAACCGGCGAGAGCTGGAAAAAGCAGAAGACCCCGAGGCGCTGCGCAAAGAAAAGATCGAAGAATACCGGGCCCGCTTCGCCAACCCCTACATCGCGGCGGAACGCGGCTATGTGGATGCCGTGATTTTGCCGCGGGAAACCCGGCCTAAACTGATCGCCGCCCTGCGGATGCTCGACACCAAGCGCGAGACAATGCCTCCCAAAAAGCACGGCAATATCCCGCTTTAGCAGGGCTCAGAAAACACCTCTTCGTTCTGGCGCAAAGCGCCTTGGAGCGTGGAAGCGTCCTTCCTTGCCGCGCAATTCAAGAAGCTGCAGTCAGTCTTCGAAGAGGCGGCGCGGCTGAGCTATCGTAGGATCTGAAAAGAACCGGGGAGCCACGGGCGATGAATGAATGCCGGGCCGGCTCAGAGTCATCGCGCAACGGGAAGTCGGCACGATAGTGCGCTCCCCTGCTTTCCTTGCGCTCGAGCGCGCACATCACGATGAGACGGGCCACATCAAGAAGGTTCCGGGTTTCGCAATAGAGACGGCTGAGCTTGGTCGATGGCTGCAACCGGATGGCTTTAAGCCGGTTCGCGGCGTCACGAAGTCTTTCATCGCTACGGATAATGCCTGCGCTATTCCACATGACCTGGCGAATGTCTACGGCTGCCGCCTCGAGCTCGGCTTGGCTCGCCGGCGCGCCGTCCTCGGCTTCATCCTGTAGCACGGCTTCGGCAGGATGCGGCAGGCCCTTCGGCCAAGGGACCGGTCCGAGGCCGGACTTCATGGCGGCTGCTGCCCGAGCGCCGTATACCAAGCCTTCCAGCAGGCTATTGTTTGCAAAGCAGTTTGCGCCATGCACGCCGGTGGCGGCCGTTTCGCCCGCGGCGTAAAGGCCCTGCAGAGTCGTCGAACACATCAGATCCGTCACCAGGCCGCCGGACGCGAAGTGCGCCGCCGGACGGACGGGAACCAGGTCTGAGGCAATGTCGATGTTGCTCTCTAGGCAATCGGCGTATGTACGCGGGAAGGTCCGCCTGATATCCTCCTGGCTCAGACTCGTGAGATCAAGATACACAAATTCGCTGTGGCTGCGCTGCATCTCCATCAGGATGGCGCGGGAGACTACGTCGGCTGGGGCGAGCTCGCCGGCCTCGTGATAGCGGAACATGAAACGCTCGAGCTCCAGGTTCCTGAGCTGAGCACCCCTTTCGCGTAGCGCTTCAGGAAGCACAGGGCGCGGCGATTTGCGCGTGTAAAGGACTGTGGGGTGGAACTGAATAAACTCCATGTCTGAAAGCAAACCACCGGCGCGAAATGCAAGACCAACGCCGGCGCCACATGACTCTGGCGGGTTGGTGGTTTCCGCGTACACTTGACCCAGGCCGCCTGTAGCCAGCATAACCGCCGCAGCGCAAGCAGTCTTCAGCTTTCCGCCCTCTTCATCGAGGTAAGTTGCGCCGCATACCGCTCGCCCATCCATCAGAAGGCCGGCGACGGTAGCGTGGGATGCCACGCGGACTGGATTGAGAGATTTCGCTTTCGCTCTGAGGGTGTGCAGGATTCCCGCTCCGGCCGGCTCTCCGCGCGGGCTGGGCGCGCACTTGCCATGAGGAGCCGGATGCGCCGGCGCTCTGGTCTGGAGACGGGCTCCCCACCCCGTGAGGCGCCGGATTTCTCGCGGCCCTTCTTCAACCAGAATACGCGCGGCTTCCTGGCGGCATAATCCGTCGCCCGCTCGCAGCGTCTCGTGCAAGTGCAGCGTGATGCCTTCGTCTTCGCCGGACGCGACAGTAATGCCGCCGTGCGCGTCGCGGGCGGCGGATTGCGCCATGCCGCCCTTCGAGACAAGCAAGACTGATCCCGCGGCGGCCAAATCAATCGCTGCGCGAAGGCCAGCGATCCCGCCGCCGATGACCAGAAAATCGGTTTTTGATTCCTGGCGAACTCCCACGGCTGAGGTCAATGATAACTTCAGGAATCAGACGCTGCAACGCCTGTTATCGAATGTTGCCGGACGCGTCGCGGATGTGCAGCGAAGCGCTGAGGATCGCGTCATAGAGTAGCTAGTCCGGTTAAAACGGACCGGCGTCTATTGAACCTTACGGCGGGTTTCGTCGAGAGCTTGCTGAGCTAACGCATAGTCCGGGCGCATACGCAGCGCGCTTTCAAGGTGGGAGCGCGCCTTGCCGTACATCTCTTTCGCCATGTAAGCGCGCGCGAGGTTGTAATGCGGGAAGTGGTAGGATTCATAGCGCCGCGTCTGGAGAGCGCGTTCGAGCCAGGGGATGGCTTCATCATACTGCCCGCGTTCGATCAGGTAGGCGCCAATGTCGTTGTATGGATTGCCGAATTCGGGATCAATCTGGATCGCTTTCTTGCACTCCTCAATCGCTTCGTCCAATTTGCCCTGATAGTGGTACGTCCAGCCTAGAAACGTGTACGCCTCTGCGGTGGGGTGGAGATCGAGCGAGCGTTTGTAAAGCTCGATTGCGACCTCGTACTCACCGCCCATTTGATACTGATAGGCTTCTTTGAGGAGGTCCCACGCGGCGTGATGGTTGTCGATCTGCACTATGACTGATCTCCCTGACAAGTAGCTAGTTAGCACGCCCCGTGAGAAATTGTCAAACGAAACGGCACAGCGGCGATTAGTTTATCGCCCGGCCGGAATCTCAAAAGCCAACTCCTCCCAACCCAGTTGCTGGTTGACGTTGCGAGTCTGGAGCCGGTAGGCGTCGTCCAGCCCCAGCCTGAGATGGTCCAACCCTTGAAGTCCCAGACTGTCAGCCCACCGCCGCAGACGGGGAATCAAATCCACGTTGATGATCCGGGCTTCGTTTTCAGACTCGATAATCCGCAACATGTCGCCGAGGAGCGCGTATCCGATCCTGAGACTTTCCTGGAGTTGGCTGCCGGCGCCGGCGAGGGCTTTGGCCGTGTCAAAGAAGACCTTCCATTCACTCCCGCTTGCCCGGCGCCAATCTTGGCTTGCTATGGCCTCAAAGTAGTCAGCCCATAGCTTTCGTTTCGCTTGGAAATCCGCCATATCAAGGCTCTTGGCAGAGCCGATGCTTCCGGCGGCATACCGGGTCGCAAGTTCAATCTGGGTGGGTGGAATCCCGCGCTCTTCCTGCAGAAGCCTCCGGATCTCGTCATCCCTCACAGGCCGAAACTGAATTTTCTGGCACCGCGACCGCAAAGTGGCGCGAAGTTCATTGGGGTTCGGGCAGACGAGAATGAAGGTGACGCTCTCAGGGGGTTCTTCGATGACTTTGAGAAGCAGATCGACCGCCTGCCAGTGAATCGCCTGGGCCTGATCGATGATAAAGACACGCCGCGGAAGCTCGAAAGGGCGCGTATAGGCCGTATAGCGAAGCTGCCGGATCTGCTCGGTCAGGATAAAGCGAGTGATCGGTTCGATCAGTTGCAGATCGAAATAGATCAAGCCTTCCACGCGGCGCGAGGCGTCCTTGGTATCGCGTCGCCGGGCGAGGTCTTCTCGCGTGAGCGACAGCATCTGCTCAGCCTTCAGGCAGCGAGCGCACTGGCCGCAGAAATCATCCTGCAGCCGCTCGCAGTTAAGAGCTTTTGCAAACATACACGCGAGCGTTTGCTTGCCCACACCGGCGGGTCCGGCAAAAAGCAATGAGCCGGGGACGGCGCGCCGGCTCAGCATCTCGCGCAACATCGATACGGCCCTCTCGTTTCCTAGAAAGCTGTCAAAGCCCGTCCTCGAAGATGCCTGCGCCAAGGTCAATCCTTCGTTCTCCTGGTCTCGCGGTTGGAAAGGAAGCGCTCGACTGCATCACGGATCTCAGCCTGCACCTGCGCACGGTCGAGGCTCGCTCGGATCACCTTCACCCTGGCCGGATCCCGGCGGGCCATGGCCAAATAACCACGGCGGACTCTCCGGTAAAAAGCCACTCCTGAGGATTCAAAGCGCCGCTGAGAGGCCGCCCGCGCAGTGGATTGGGTGCGCGCAAGAGCAAGTCCAGGCGGCGCATCCAGCACAAAGGTAAGATCAGGTTGTGTTGGACCGCAGACCAGATCGTCGAGAAGGCGAACCGGCCGCTCTCCCAGGCGGCGGCCGAAGCCTTGGTAGGCGAAGCTCGCGTCGTTAAAGCGGTCACTGATCACGATCATGCCCTGAGCTAGAGCCGGCCGCACGATTTGATCCAGGTGCTCGGCGCGCGCAGCATACATGAGCGCCAGCTCAGCCAGCGGCGCTAACGAGCCGGTTGCCGAGGAGAGCAGGATTTTCCGAATCTGTTCTCCCGCGCGCGTTCCACCCGGCTCTCGCGTCACGCGAACTTCGAAGCCCCGGCGGCGCAGCCAGCCGGCCAAGCGCTTGATCTGAGTGCTCTTGCCGGTTCCATCAATTCCTTCAAGGGTGATCAGTAAGCCAGTGCGCTTCAAGCAGTATACGCTCCCGTGGACATTCAGTTTAGCGAAGTGAGCGGGGCAGGACAACGTTACGGGCTTTCATCTCCCTGGCCGCTCTTTGGCCCGCCAAGGCGAACGCAAGGTGTTACAATACGCCTCGTTTGAACCGAATAATCACCTTGCTTAATCAAAGGATCATGCAGGTTATGCCGATGGGGCTGCAAGAAAACATTCTCAGGGTTCGAGAGCGCATCGAAGCAGCTTGCCGCCGTTCCGGGCGACGACCCGAAGAAGTGCGGCTGGTGGCAGTCTCCAAGACTTTTCCGGCCGGGCGCATCCGGGAAGCGTTTGAGGGCGGATTGCGCGATTTCGGCGAAAATCGAGTCCAGGAGTGCGCCCAGAAGAAGCCTCTCCTCGGCGGGCTCGATATCACTTGGCACCTGATCGGGCATCTGCAAACCAACAAGGCGCAAAAGGCTCGAAGTCTTTTCAACACCATTCATTCAGTTGACTCGCTGCGTGTTGCCAGCGCCCTCCACGCCGCAAGCCCAAATTCCGAAAATCGTCTCCCCATTTTATTGCAGGTCAATCTCGCCGAAGAGGCGACTAAATTTGGACTTCGAGAAGAAGAGGCGCCAGAAATCGCGGAAGCTGTAAGCCGGCTGCCCAGCCTGGAGCTGCGCGGCCTCATGTTGATTCCACCGCTCTTCGAAAGCCCCGAGAGAGCACGACCCTACTTCCGCCGCCTGCGCGAACTGGCAGAAAAAATTGCTGGCCGGCGGCTGCAGGGCGTATCGATGAGAGACCTTTCGATGGGAATGAGCCAGGATTTTGAAACTGCCATCGAGGAGGGCGCTACCATGGTCAGGGTCGGCGCAGCGATCTTCGGTCCGCGATGAGGGCTGGCAGTGGCCGGCGTCTTCCCTGCCTGTATCTGGAATCTTCTCGTCGCCTTCCTTGGGCCCCGGCGCGCCGCAGCGCTGCCACGGGATCCGAATCCGGAATAGGACTGCTATTCTCGATCTGCTCCTTATTGATTCCAAAGCGTTTTCTCGCTTTGCCCACCCCTCACCCCTGGAGGCCTAGTTAGCGCGCCAGACCGGCGCCTTCAGCCTCTTTCCGGTGAAACAGGGTTTGCGAAAGATGAGAGTCATGGTTTCAGCGCATCTTGATTCGGAATTCATCCAGCTTAACAACTCCAGACGAGACGAAGGAGACCCATGAGACCCATGAGACAAGAAATTTCAGGGGGGCAGAGGATGGCATT
>JBOGJZ010000246.1:0-1538 GCA_050745645.1 Terriglobia bacterium
TCTCCGGCGCGCCGGTAAATTTCCCGCGCAGCACGTTACCTTCTGCCTCGAGGCGAAGCATGGCGGCCTCGATTTCGGTTGCGGGTAATTTTAGGGTTCGCGCCAGCCACGCAATCTGGACCGGCCCGGAGTGCGCGAGCCACCCACGGACCAGTTCTACCAGGGCGCCCTCCTTGGTCGAAGCCGCCGCGCTCACATGGGCGGGCAAGTTTTCATACTTCGCCAGCGGGAAGAGAAGCGAGAACGCACTGACTCTCTCAGCCGCCACCCAGAACGTTGCGCCATCCACAACCGCGCGGGCGGCGCGATTTTTGGCGATAAGCTCACTGAAGAGATTTGCCCACTGCGCCGCAATGGCACCGCCGTTAGGGGGAACGAAACTTTCAGGCAAGGCGACAAAAACCTGAAGTGCTTCGCTTAATTCATCGGCGTCGCGAACGTCCGGCCAAGCCTCTTCACGCACCTGCGCAATGGCCGCGGGATCGAGCCTCCCGATTTCCGAAAGCATGGTTTCCGGCAGCGTTCGCCGCAAACTGACCGCGCGCGCGCGCCGCTCTTCAAGCGGCGCGTCATCGAGATACGCATAGGGATTGGCATTCAGAATCTCATGAGAGAACGGCGACGGTGCGGGCGTGTCCGCCGCAACGCAGCGAATGCTCCCATCTCTAATTCCACGGAGCACCTGCTTCAATCCTTCAAGGTCCAGGGCTTCCGTCAGCACGTCCTTCATCACTTCGCGGACGATCGGATGGTCCGGGATCTGGATGTCGCCTGTGATATTGTCCTGGCAGGCCGCCGCGTCCGGAAAGACGGCAGCCAGGAGATCGTCCGAGCGCATGCGCTGGATTTGAAGAGGCAGCTTCTTTCCGCCGCGAAAGCGCGGCAACGCCAGCGCGCGGGTCGCGTCCCAGCGCCAGCGCGTCGCAAAGAGCGGAGAAGCGAGCGCAGCCTGCTCGAGGACAGCGGTGACGGAATCCGGCGCCAGAAAGTGAAAAACGTCGGCGAGTGGAAAACTGTGCTGTTCGCCAAGCGAGATGTTTAAGCCATTGTCTGTGGCTGCCGCCTGTAATTCAAAGTTGAACGAACGGCAAAACCTTTTGCGAAGCGCAAGCCCCCAGGCTTTATTGATTCTTCCGCCTAAGGGCGCGTGGATCACAAGCTGCATGCCGCCGCCTTCGTCAAAGAATCTCTCGGCGACGATTGTTTTTTGAGCCGGAAGCGCGCCGAGGGCGGCGCGTCCGGCAAGGACGTATTCAACCGCCTGCCCGGCGCCTGCATCGTCGAGCCCGCATTGGTCTTTCAACCAGGAAACAGCGGGCAACCAGGAAACAGCGGGCAACCAGGAAACAGCGGGCAACCAGGAAACAGCGGGCAACCAGGAAACAGCGGCCTCGCTTTGCAGCGCAGGGCAGCGTTCACCCGGCTGCTCTGCCCGTTGTGGCGAGTCTTTACCCGGCCCAGTGGGTGTAGCGCCGGCGGCTAAATCGCTAATTTTCTCCCGTATCCGGGAGACCTGCGCCGAGAGTTCGGCCGTTCGC
>JBOGJZ010000247.1:0-6341 GCA_050745645.1 Terriglobia bacterium
CAGCGGACAATCACCAATTTCCCGCTTTCCACATCTGCCCGACGGCAACGGCGCATGAGCGGGAATGTTTGCCACTCCATCTCGCTCTCAGGTTTTTCCAGTAGGTTGGCGGAAACATCGCGCGGCATGAAGAACGCATCACAGCCGCTCGTGATCCCGCGCTTAATTGTCGCCACTTCGCCGAGGCGCGTAAACTGATGCCCGAACTCACGCATGATCTCGAAATAAAAGTCCGGCGCGCGCAAATAACGTCCCCACTTACCGCCGCCGTAGCCGCCGCCCGGCGCCGCAAGCTGCTCCGAGAAGGCTTCGCTGGCTTCTTCCTGATTTTCAGCATCATCCATCTCAATTTGGTTTGCGTTCGCGCTCTTGTGCTTCGAAAGCATTTCGGCAACCGAAAGTCCCTCTTGCCAAAGGTCACCCTGCCGCTTGACCAAAATACGCAAATCGTCCGTGGAACGGTCCGCCCTCGTTTTCAAAATCAGGTCGCGGCAACCTTCGGCGGCTTCCTGCCGTTGGCTCTCGTCCTCCCGGTTGCCGAGAATCTCCGCGAGCGGGCGCTTAATTCTTACAAACCTCACCAAGTTCTCATTGCGGAGGTTTGCGTCGCTTGTGCGCTGAAGGATGGTTACAGCCGTCTTCACGCGGGCGTCTTCAAACCAGGGTTCGTCCACGCTCTCAATAATGGCAATGATCCGGAAGTTGAGCAGCACCCATCGCTGAAGGGCAAAACCATACCGCACGTCCAGCCAGCTTGAAGAGGTTAGAAAACCAAACCAGCCGCCTTCGGCCAGAAGGCGCGCTGCAGCCGGCCAAAAATAGACGTGCAAGTCACTCTGGCGGGAGAGCGCGATGCCGGGCCACGCCCGCTCAACAGTCTCGTATAGATATTCCTTGGTTTGATCCTTAACCACGCCCTTCTCTGACGCCTTGGGAACCTCTTCGTGCCGGACGTAGGGAGGATTGCCCACGATCGCATCGAGGGCAGGCACGAGAATGGATTCCTTCTCCCGCTGACCCGATCTGTCGCGCGTAGCCTTGGGCAACTCGCAAAAGGATTTATCAGGCGCAACCGTGAAGAAGTTCTTTCGGGCGATGCGCGGATAGTTCTCTTCATTGGAAATGTTCCTTGCGGCCAGATTCAGCGTGGCAAGATGGGCTGGAAACGGGTTGATGTCGCACCCGTAAAGTCCCTCCAGCAATTCCTGATTTCGAAGCCGCTTATCAAGCTGAGCCTTGCGGTAGTACGCCCGAACCAAGAAAGTCCCGCTGCCGCAGGCGGGATCGAGGATCGCGGCGTTGGCCTTTCTGATGCAAAAGGCGTTGATGACATCAACGATGTTTTCGTCGGTGTAGTGCTGGCCGAACTTGTGGCGCTCTTCCGGGCCAATGAGCTTTTGAAAGATGTGTCCGAGAACGTCCGTGGGAATTTCCTTAAAGTTGAAGCGGTCGACCGCGTGGATGAATTTGTCCCAGGCGTCAAGCGAGTTGGCGCCGCTGAGAGCAGTGAGAGCGGCCCATTCTTCCGGCGAATCGGGGAAAAAGACAGGCTCGTAATCTCCGGTTACATAGACCGCTTCGTCGAAGCACTTTCTAAGATATGCAAGGGCCGCCTGCGGACTCTTGACGCTGCGCTGAAATCTGAGCTCGGGCAGTTCATTGCGCAAACGGACGGCCTGGTAAAACAAGATGCGGTTGCTGAGCACATACGCCATGCTGCGAGCGGCGCGGTCGACAGTTTCTCGCCAGGATTGGGGATCATTCCGGTCAAAATTCCACTGCTGTTCAACGGCCCAGGAACGAAGGCGATTGTCGAACGTTTTGTTGCTTTCCGACGCCGTAGCGAGATAATCGCGGAGTTCACGAACGGGGCCCATCGGCCCGGCAAGATGGCTCTCCAAAACCGTGACCCAGAAGTCAGCCGGCAACGGCCTGACATCGGTCTTTTTCTTGAGCCAGATGTCCGCAAAATCGGTAAAGAAAGCGGGCAGGAACACTTCTCGAATTCTGGCAGCGACTTCCGGGAGGGCAGCATCGGATGGCCGGTTCAGTTCCATGCCCAGCTTCCACTCCCCAATGCACCGCTCATACATCGACTCTGCGTCCCACAGGCGCCGGTCAAAGAGCGCCAGGTGCTCAACGTTCCACGTGAAGAAATACTGGCAATTCTCAGCAGTTGCTTTGTTGAAAGCGTCTTGGACAAGAGACATATCGAACGGCGAACGGCCCTGGACAGAGCCCGGGAGCTTCACTTCGCCACAAAGCGTGAGCCTCCCGCGGCCTTCTGGCTTGCGTTCATAAACGCGAAAATCCTGACGCTTTTGGCTTCCCCGGCCGAAGCTCTCGATGTCCGATGAACCAAAGGGCAGCTCTGGCTTCGCCTCGAAGAGCCTGTCGGCCCATTTCGAGATATCGGAGCAAAACTGGACCTCGTGTTTGCGGTATGTGGGCGTGGCCATTTAGAGTCTTCTATTCAAAGCAGTGTTCTTGATTATCATCAAGGCAAGGCGATTGCAATACCCACCGCTCCGGCAGGCAAGGCTTGAAACGTCCTGCCATGCGGAGCGCAAACAGGTTGTGGTCCGCGCTGGCGGCATCATAAACCCGCATCCCTGTAACCGCCACCCCTACACCCTCAATAATTCCACGACGGACGACAACCCGTCAGGGCTGTGCAGTGATTTCGATCCGCTCGGCGAACTGGAGTTCATTTTCAGTTGCCCTGAAAGCGAATCTCGCGTATTTGCGCGAGGGGGAGCGAAAAGTCATACACGTTTGCGCTGCCGGGCTGGTAATGGTCCGTGATTCCCATGAGGTGGGGAATTGCAGGCCGGTTGGTGGGCGGGATCAGCGTGCCAGTCTCAGTGCGGCCATTCGTAAGGATGACGGTCAATTTGCCGCCCCGGACCTGGATGCTTGCAATGTCCGAGAAATCAACTTGGTCGGCGCCCCCGGCAGCGAGAAGTATGGGCAAGTTGGTGCGAGCCGGAACGGATTCGAGGAAGACGCCGCCTGACGGCGGGAAAAAATCGAGATAGACGTCGTAGACCGTGGTCTTCTTTCCAGCCTGGTCCGTGACGCTGGCCGTGAAGCCAAACTGCTTCCAGAGTTTGACAATTTGTTTGCGCTGCGCGGCGCTGGCTTGTACTACCTGATAGGGAAGGCTGCCTTGGTCGAGTTGGACTTTCTCAATCCGCCGCTGCTTAAGGTCGAAATGCTTGTAAGCGAGCGCAAAAGAATCGTCGCGGACGACTATAGCCTGGGACTGAATCACTTGCCGCTGGCCTTGAGCATCGGTCTGAAGAATGGTATCGGGCGAGGCGGTCGAGCTGAATGCGATAAGAGCGAGACCTACGAATAAAGCAGCACGCATCTTGCAATAAAAATACCCACCCGGCGCAGGCGGATCACATGAAGGCTAACCGCAGGCGCTTAGCTGCCGCCCGAGGTTAGCCTTCAATCCAAGTGAGCTGCGAACACCGGCTGACTCAGTGCTTTCTATACTGAGTCTGTACCTTGCCGGTCAAGGTCTGGAGCATCTGCTGGGCTTGTGATGCGTACTGGCCGGTCGGCGCAATCTGCAGATACTGCTGCAGAGCCTCGATGGTTCCGGGGGCTGGTTCCACCTTGCCGTCGGGCCCAACCTTCGCTTCACCCATCAGCGCCTGGGCTTCCAGGTAATAGGCATTTGCAGCCTTAGGATTGGCTACAGTAGCCTTCTTGAAAGCAGCAGCCGCCTGACTGAATTTACCTGAGTTCTCCATCAACGCGCCCTCGTTAAAGTAATAATTGGCCGCGTTTGGAGGATCAAGTTGCGCCGCCTTCTCATACTGCTGGACTGCCTGGCCAAACTTGCCTAGGTGACCATAAACATTGCCGAGGTTATTGTAAAAGCTGGCGTTCGTCGGGTCGGCTTGAATGGCCTTCTCATACGTATCGGCGGCTTGAGGATACATCTTGGCTTTGTCGTAGCTGTCCGCCGCCCTCCCAAGCACGATCGGGAGGTTCTTGCCGGTGGCAGTCGGCACGGCCTTCTCGAAGGTAGCCGCAGCCTGCGAGTATTGGCCTTGGCTGTAAAGGCTATCGGCCGCGGTGAAGACTTGCTTCAGGCTCGAGAACTTTTGGTTGGCCTTGGCAACTTGCTCTCTCTGCTCCAGAATTTTGATATCAGCGGTTTGACCCGCAGTCGCGAGTTCCTTCTTGGCCGCTTCAATGTTCCCCTGGTCCGCGTAAACATTGCCGAGAGCAACATGCAGATTCTTGGACTTCGGATCGGCTTGAAGCCCCTGCTGCAGAACTTGCACTGCTTTGTCATACTGCTGGGCCCCGTCGTAGGCAGCCGCTTCCTTGATCTCAAGCACCTCGGCGTTAGGGCCGGTCGCCATAGGCACCGCCTGAGCATACACGGCAGCGGCTTCGGTGAATTTCTGCTGGTTGTAAAGTGCGGTGGCCTTATCATATAGGTCCTTCAATTGACCATACTGTTTCTGGGACTTGAGCGCCTGAAGAACCTGTTGCGCGCCTTTATTTTTTGCAAGGTCGAAATCCACTTCCGTGGGGTCGCCCATTGGAATGCTCTCGACAGTGTAGGTCAGCGAGTGACCATCCGGGTCTTGCAGCGCGACCTTGTAGTTCCCTATCGGAAGCCCGATATAGGTGAAATTTCCCTTCTTGTTTGTCTTGACGGTGTAGGTGCCCTTCATTCCCTGGCGCTCGATCACCACTGTGTAGCCCGCGAGCTTTTTACCGTCGGTGCCCTTTGCAGTGCCGACTATTCCTCCGGTCTGGGCCATCAGGGGCGCTGCGGTGGCTATCAACAAGAGCGCGAAGGCCCATACAATGTGCTTTTGAACTGCTCGTAAAACCATAACTCCTCCTGTCCCCTTTAAGAGCATTCTAGTAGCAATACAGGCTGTACTCAACCTTGTTTAACCTTAAATTAATTTGACCCTCTATCTTTAGAGTCCGTAAACTATCCAAAGGGTCTGGGCGGTGCGCAATGCTCAGGCCCCATGCCAGGAGAAAAACTTCTATGCGCGGACTACGCGCCGAGTTGCCATGACCTTGCGATCCTCCAGCCTTTTTCGAGCAGGCGTTGTCCTGATCTTTGCTTGCGCTTTTACAACAACCGTTCCGCTTAGCGCTCAAGACTTGGTCAGCGACGCTATCTCCTGGTTTCCTTCACAGATGACCGCTCTGGAATTTTCAAACTTGTCGTCGCTTCGCACGCTTCCGGACTATCAGAGTTTGCGAGCACGATATCTGGGACGCAATCTTCGCACTTTAGAGGCCTCTTTGTCCAGACTAGGCATCGAGGAAGATGATATCGATACCATGGTGCTCGGATGGCAGAGCATCCCGAAGCACAGCACTCAGTACGAAGGGCTCGCCGAAGGCCGCTTTGACGCCGCCTCGCTGGACCGGCGCGCAGCCGCATCCGGACTCGCGGCCCAGGCGCTGGACGGGCACAAGACTTACTGCCTTCCGCCGGATCCCAACTCAACTTGCGTGTCCGTTCTCAGCAGCACGCTGGGTGCTTTTGGACCGTTGTCTGTTCTGGAAGGAATACTCAAGGCGCGTGATGGCGATGGACTTGGGATCGCCTCCAATCGTCAGTTTAGCCAGTTAGTCCGTTCTGCGCAATCCAGCGACCCTATTTGGGGAGCAGCGTTGGGCGTGGCAGTCTCCCAATGGTTCCAAACCTGGATACCAGCGCAGAAAAATTTTCAGATGAACTGGGCAAGCGCCTTTAACGGTGTTAACTCACTCATCTACCACGTGCGCGCGGCTGATAATGTTCAGCTTTCCGTCGTTTTGAATTGTACAACAGTCCAGTCTGCCTCTTCAGTTAGACAGTTGCTGGAAGGCCTCAAATTGGTTCAGCAACTGGCTTGGCATGCTTCAAATCCCACGCAGCCCGACCCATTCCAGGATCTGGAGGTCCAGGCTGCGAATCAGAAAGTATCCTTTCGTTTAACTGCTGACTACGCAGCCCTGGAGCAAGCCGGGCCGCTTGGTCAGCCATGATCCAATCGCCGCGTTTGGACGATCACTACACTTCGCCGGGCCGCCCGCGCCCGGCATAGGGGGGATACCTAACATCATGGAATATCAAGAAATTAAGCGCCGCTCAGAGGGCGTTGTCATACAAAAACGCACCTGTAGGCTTGTCAATCTGCGGAGACTTTTTTCGATGGCGACAGCCGCGCTTTTGCCGCTCGCCCTGATTTTATGGTGCGGTTCCTGGGCCAAGGCGCAGACCGACGAGATCCAGGTGTATAACGCGGAGATCGAGCCGCCAGGCATATTCAATCTTATGATCCACGACAACTTCACGCCCG
>JBOGJZ010000248.1:0-3837 GCA_050745645.1 Terriglobia bacterium
GATGAACGAAAAAGAAGAAATTCTGGACGCTGCCTATATCGAGGACCTGCGCAATCGAGCCAAGGTGACCGACAAGTTGGCCGAACAGATTGTGAAGGAAGCCGGCTCAGCGCAAGCGATTCACTGATCCCTGGCTGAAAAGCGCAGGTTGCACCAAATTTCGTGCCACGCGAAAAGTTTTGCTGGGACACACGCCATCGTTTTAGAAATTTGAAAATCCAAAAGGTCTCTCGCAAAGAGGCCAAGCTCTGTAAAGAAACTAAAAGGGGGAGGGGAATCGCAGGAGAAAAGCGACTAACGAGGCTTATATGGGCCCAAGAACTTCGGACCGTTAAAATGGATCATATGATCGGGATTGTCTGCGATCCACACCTCGGTTTCCCAGGCTATGTCGGCGGCATACTTGCGAAAGTCATGCATCTTGTAAAAGGCCGTGACATACACCCGGTCTATCGTGCAATCTTGCAGCATCTTTTCGAGCTCTCGGTGACGTTTTGGAGACACCGGGCCATGCGATGTGACAGCCTCCACCAAGAACAGCCAATTCTTCTTTGGCCAGTAAAGCACCACATCAGGAAGCTTGTCATGCTCCGTAATCGGCACGCCGATTCGCTTCAACTCTTCTGCCTCGTAAACCACATGTTTTAGTGCGGTATCCCCCACATATAGGACAGTCGCACCGGGTACGAATCGCGGGCCTAGTTCTTCCACAATGGCCACCTGGAGGACGTTATGCTCTCCGGGTGATAGATAGACAATTGAGCCATCTGGCAGAGTGAGAGTCACCCGCAACCCCTCGCGTGATCGACGGTAGGCTTCCCGCAGGGAGCCGAACAGGTTGATGAACGCTTTCACCTCTTTTTCAAAGCCCGGCTTTCCGTATGTCTTAAGGAGTGGCATCACCTCGTCAGTGAGCTGATAGACTGTCTTGCCACTGTTGGTAGGTCGCGTCGGAGCGTCAGGATTGCGGTTAACGATCCGGGCCTGCTCGAACTGATGAATGGTCTGGCGGCGGATCGTCTCGCGTGAGTTGGCGGCGTAATCCTTATCATACCGTTCGCGCATGAACCCCATGATGTCCCAAATCCGGAGCATGGGGCGGGTGGCATCCTTCCATGGGGTGCGCGGACCGATGTGGGCGAGAGCGAGAAGCGTTAATGCGGACCGCTCATTCTGCTGGCTTCGGGGCAGTCCTAGGGACGCCAGGATGTCGAGTGCCTCTTTCGGTCTACTCACTGGCTGCTTCCATGAGGTGCTGTCTCAGAGAGCCATTGATACCGACGGCATCCAGAACAATCGGTTCAACCGCACGGCTTCGCAAAGCCGGAAGCCCCTGTACCCTGCGGCCGATTGCAGCTATGGTCTTGAGGGGCGGGAATGGCATGGTGCGAAGCTCCGTGGCGTTCACCTGCGTGTTGCCGCTTATAATTCGGAAATAACGGTCGAGCAACACCGAGTTAAACAGCGCGGCCAGGCCATAGGTTTCATCGACGGAAAGTGGCCGCTTTGCGTGGTACACGTAATTCAGATGGTTCTCCAACGCAACATAGAGGCTTGGTTGTGATGCCGCAAGCAGGCAGCTTGCCGTGAGCCTGCGGCGCTCTTCCTTCGCGCTGAAGCGACGCAAAAGGACGTAATTCTGTGCCGGCAATAACAACTTCATCGAGGCTGGGCAGACTTTGAATGCGCTGGGATGCTTCCTGTGTGGTGCCGGCCAAACGGTCTCAAAGGGTTTTACATTGAACGTTGAAAACAAGGGGGTGGCATCCCTACCGTTTAGACTATGCAGGAGAAATTCCTGCGCGCGAAATGCCACTATGGGGCCCGTGGAGACGCGCAGGCCCAAATCCGAGAACCGATCCGGCCAGGATTCGACTGCTTCCAGCAGGGCAGAATCTTCATCGGAGGCCGGCACACGGATTACGTGCTCACCTGTGGAGTTGTCCACTACCGCAGAGGCGGAAAGTTCCCTGGCGTGGATACTCGTGGCCACGTCGCGGCCGTAGCTTGTGCTGACGGTAATGCGATGCGAAGGTTTGCCGAGGCGGCGTGAGAAGGTGATGACACTTTCCTGCAGCACATCCCGGAACGTGTCGGTCCGCGACTCGAACAGGTGGATGCGGTCGAGGGCCATGCGGTCGAAAAACCAGCGCCGGAACCCCCGGAAATAGAGGCCGTTGCAGAAGCTACGAGGCGTGATTGCAACCATCTCACCGCCAGGTCGAAGCATCTGCGCTGATGCCGCCAGGAAAAGAGCATAAATGTTAGGCTGCCCATGCACGACAGCCTCCATCACCCGCGCATACTCGGAATTCCTATTGAGCTTGAAATAAGGCGGATTCATGATCACTGCATCTAATTCGCCCAAGCTGATCCCCGCGTCGAACAATCCACGAGCACCCTGGGCCGTGGCTGCCGCGTCGAGAATGAAATCCTGGTCATGGATGCTCACTGTTAAGGAGTGCCCGCCCAGCTTCAACTTGTTGCGGCAGAATTCCATGGCTTGGCGAAGGTATGGCAGCATCTCAGGATGGTTTTCAAAGAGGTGTGCCTCAATACGGTAAGAACTGTCGCCATGCGACAAGCGCTCACAGAGGGCGGCCGTCAGCGAGCCAATGCCGGCACCAGGATCAAGAAAGCGGTAGGTGTCACCCGTAGGCTCAGAGAAAAGGCTCGCCATGAAGCTGCATACTTCAGGCGGCGTAAAGTACTGTCCTTTCCGCTTGCGCTCCTCGACAGAGGTGCGCTGTTCGTACCGGTGCTCTAGGTTCAGGGCGTAATCGAGGAGACCACGGGCGTGTTGAACTGTTGCATTGGTCTCTAGCTGTATCGCCTGGCTCTTCACAATAATAATCCACTTTGCCGATTCGCCTTCAGATAATCACATTATTCGGCATGAACGCAACGTCTGCCAGCCCTTTTTGCTCTTTGGAGAGTAGCACTTGGCACTGGAGATCTCAGGCTAAACGTTGCTCTCCACCTACACGAGCCGGGCCAGTTTCGCTCCAGCTTCCACCCCGTCGCCTTCGCGGACGTAAACCCGCTCCATCAGTCCCGGCCGTGGAGCGCGCACCTCATTCTGCATCTTCATCGCCTCAATGACGAGTATCCCTTCTCCGGCCTCAACCCGCTGCCCCTCTTCAGCCAGCAGCTTAACGATGCGGCCCGGCATCGGCGCTGTGATTTCGTGCGGCCCATCCAGCGGCAATCGCGCGGCGGCCGCACTGCTGTGCTGATCGCGCACCTCGATGTGAAGGTTAACGGCTCGGGTTGAAACCTGATAAACGCCGGAGCGCTGCGCTTTGGAGTGCGGCAGCTTGCTGCCGCTTTGCGCTGTCCTGCTTGCTGGTGAGCCGCCCGGCCTGCGAAGCCTGACTTCAAATGAGCGGCCCGCGAGAATGAGGGAGTAAACGCCCGGCTCGACTTCAGCCCAGTCCAACTCTCCCGGCTCGCCGTCCATAGTGAACGCCAACCGGCCAGCGCCATCGGAAGCATCCGGCCGCCTCGCAAATTCGACGATATGCTGCCGCGACAAAGTAGCGGAGTGTATTTTGACTTCCATCTTCATGACGGCCTCTAGCAGTTTGTTGAAAAACTCACTCAGCCTGTCATCCTGAGGAGCCGAAGGCGGTCCTGAGCAAAAGCGAAGGAAGGATCTCGCAAGTCCTTCAAAATAGCAAAAGCAGATTCTTCGCTCCGCTCAGAATGACAGGGGCGGAACGTTTTTCAACAAACTGCTACGGCGCGTCTGTGGATTCCGATGCCTTGCGGCGGGGCGAAGCCTTGCGCTGTCCCAGCTTGCCGGAAACTCGCGTTGCGCGCGGCTTGCGGGACTTT
>JBOGJZ010000249.1:0-6433 GCA_050745645.1 Terriglobia bacterium
AGGAGCCGAAGGCGACGAAGGATCTCGCAAGTCCTTAAAAATAGCAAAAGCAGATTCTTCGCTCCGCTCAGAATGACAGGGATGGAACGTTTTTCAACAAACTGCTAAACAGCGCGGAAGCACAAGCTCTGGTCATCGGAAAGGTGGACGAATCCGGCACGCAGACGCGCAGATCTGGCAGCCAGCGCCTTTTCCAGCGGCCTGCTCAGTGGGCGGTCGCCTGACCGGTGGAGTGGGATAACCGGTAGGACATTCCAAGGCGGCAGGCCAGATCAAAGGCTTGCCGCGTAGCGCCCACGTTCGCAACTCCCTTGGTTGCGATGTCAAACGCGGTTCCGTGAGCGGGGGTCACGATGGGTATGGGTAGCCCTCCGCAGACGGTCACGCCGCGAGAGAAGCCCATCAACTTCATCGCTATTTGCCCTTGATCGTGATACATGGTTACGATTGCATCGTAGGCGCGTTGATTGCCCTGAACCTTCAAAAAGATCGTGTCTGCTGGAAACGGACCGCTGACCTGGATTCCGGATGCCTTGGCCCGTTCGACCGCGGGTCCGATCACGTCAATTTCTTCCCGCCCGAAGTTGCCCTCGTCGCCGGCATGTGGGTTAAGTCCGCAGACGGCGATCCGGGGCTTCTCGATTCCGCCGTGACGCAGCGTACTTTCGATTGACTCAATCGCTCCGGTCACACCGGCTGGTGTGATCAGGTTTGGGACATCCCGCAGTGCGACGTGGGAAGTCACTCGAGAGGTCCAAAAGCCATCCATAACGTTAAACTCGCTGCACAGCCCCTTGTAACCCAGTTGCCTCGCAAACCAATGTAATTCGTCACTTTCAGCCATTCCCGCCAGATGCAACGAACTCTTGTTCAAGGGACCAAACAGCATCACGTCGGTTTTCCCGGAAGCCGTCAATTCCAAGGCTACTTTCAGCGTGTCGAGGCTGTACTGGCCCCCCGCGCGGCTCGATTGGCAGCGCACGAAGGGCTCGCCGCTTGCCCCTCGAAAGTCGTATAGAAGCGGAGTTTCGCCGAACGCCAAGTGGTCTGACAAGTCTACGGGCACATATTCAAACCTGGAGCCGGCTACCCGCATCCCTTCTTCCGCCTCGCGCCGGTCCGCGATCAATAGAATTTCCGCTTGGCGCCGGACAGACGGATCAGCCAGCAATTTGGCGATTAGTTCTGGCCCAATTCCGGCCGGGTCGCCTAAAACCATTGCGATTCGGGGTTTCATGTAAGCTCCTCTTCTTCGGCAAACTCTGGATCATAATAATCGTCCTCTTAACTGCGCATTAGCCAGGGCTTTATCCACCGCAAACCCTCGCTGGTGCCCTTCGCAGGCCGGTATTCACACCCGACCCAGCCAGAGTAACCGAGCTTATCCATCATTTCAAACAAGAACGGGTAGTTGATCTCGCCCGTGT
The DNA here is from genome assembly GCA_050745645.1 of Terriglobia bacterium. Taxonomy (GTDB): domain Bacteria; phylum Acidobacteriota; class Terriglobia; order UBA7540; family UBA7540; genus RH2-MAG17b. Next base: position 1,428 of record JBOGJZ010000249.1, read on the forward strand.
TCGGCTCATGCCGCTCGGGCGCCCCGGCAATTTGAATGTGCCCGATACCGGGTAGATAGCGCTCGAGCTTGACGGTCAGATCTCCTTCAACAATTTGGGCGTGATATAGGTCATATTGCACTTTCAGATTTTGAGCGCCGATTTCCCGGCAAACCGCATGGGCCTCATCCTGCCTGTTCAAGAAATACCCAGGCATATCCCGAGTATTAATAGGCTCGATCAGCACGGTGATTCCGTGGGGTTGACTCTGCGCCGCGGCATACGCAAGGTTCTGTAAGTAGGTATCGCGCTGCCGCCCCGGCGCCACACCCTGAATGAGTAGGCCAGCCATGAGATGAATTCGAGGAGCGCCCAGCTTTAGAGCATATTCAAGAGCAAGCGCGATGCCGCGCTTGCACTCCTCTTCCCGTCCCGGAATCGAGGCTAAGCCGCGCTCACCCTCACTCCACTTGCCCGGCGGGGCGTTTAATAACACCTGATCGAGTCCATGGGCGTCAAGCCGGGACCTGATCTCGGCAGCAGGAAAATCGTACGGAAACGTAAACTCGGCGGCCCGGAAGCCGTCCTTCGCAGCCGCGGCAAAGCGGTCGAGAAATGCGTGCTCCGTGTACATCATCGAGAGGTTGGCGGCAAAGCGGGGCATCAGATCTCCCTGACAAAAATTCGTTTGCGTCTGCATGTCACCATCGCGCGCCGAAAGCTGTTCTCAGCTCGTCAACTTGCCCGGCCGTGAGCGGCGAAGGCTTTTCCCGTAACATCATCCAGAGCTTGGCTGTTTCCTCAAGCTCTTCAAGCGCGTAAGCCGCAGACGCCACGCTCTCGCGCCACACAACCGGCCCGAGCCGCTCCAGCAATACCGCACGCACCTGGCAAGCAAGCGACTTGACTCGCTCCGCCACGGCGGGGTCGCCGGGGCGGTGGTATGAAATCAAGGGCACAGGCCCGACTTTCATCACCTGGTAAGGCGTAATCGGCGGTAACACGTTATCCGGCCGCCAAACTCCAGCGAGAGTGAGCGCCACAAGGTTAGTCGAGTGCGTATGCACTACCGCGTGGACAGCAGGATTGTGGTCATACACGGCGCGATGCAGAACCAAGGTCTTGGAAGGCTTGTCGCCGGCGGCCCAGTCACCGCGCGCGTTGACCTTTGCAATTCGAGCTGGGTCCAGGTTGCCGAGGCACGCATCGGTGGGCGTGATGAGCCACCCATCCTCAAGCCGTGCGCTGATATTGCCTGCCGAGCCAACCGTGTAGCCACGCCGGTAAAGGCTCTCGCCGGTGCGGCAGATTTCCTCGCGGAGAGTATCCTCTGCGATCAATTCAGGTCCGCCTTTTCAAGAACGTTAAATGCCTTTTCGAAAAAGTCAGCCGCTCCGAAATTTCCGGACTTGAGCGCCAGCGCGATGGGTTCCGCGCCAAGCGTCGATGTCCAGGGGACGCCGGGATCTATTGGAGGACCAATGCGCAGCGCCTGGACGTTAAGCGCTTGCACAACAGCGCCTGCGGTTTCGCCACCTGCAACCACAAACCGCCGCACGCCCAGTGCATTCAAGCGAGCCGCGACATCGGCCAGCGCTTGTTCGACCAGACGGCCGGCGGTGGAAACTCCAAGTTGGGATTGCACCGCACGCACGTCTTCGGGCCGGCTTGTAGCATAAATTAAAAAAGGGCCGCCTGCCAGATGATCGGAGGCAAACTGAAGCGCTCTATCCACCACCGGCTCTCCATTTGCCAACGCGATGGGGTCAATTTTGAACGCGGGACGCGCTTTGCGCCAGAAATCAACTTGCTCATTGGTGGCGCGCGAACAACTACCGGAGAGAACTGCCGAACGCGGCTCAGCACGAGGCAACCGTGCAGCCATGGACGCCTCCGGTAGCAGCCCGGCCCGCCGGAAATTCGCTGCTAAGCCGATCCCAATCCCGGCGCCGCCGGTAACCAGAGGCAGATTCGCGCAAGCCTCGCCCAGCACGAGCAAATCCGCTTCTGATACCGCATCGGCAATCGCGATACGTACTCCATCCGAACGCAGACGAGCAAAAGCCTGTCGCACCGTCGCAGCTCCGTCCGCCACTTCGGAGTGGCGCAACAATCCCACCTTGGACGGTGTCTGACGCTGCAAGACTCTCACGAGGTTGGCGTCTCGCATCGGCGTGAGGGGATGATTTTCCATGCCCGATTCGTTCAGTAACGCATCTCCCACAAAAAGATGGCCGCGATAAATTGTCCGGCCGTTTTCCGGAGACGCGGGGCAGGCGATCGTAAAGTCCGCGCCCAGGACGTCTAGTAACGCATCGGCCACCGGACCGATGTTGCCGCTGCTGGTCGAATCGAACGTCGAACAATACTTGAAGAGAAATTGGCGGCAGCCTCTCACGCGTAGCCACGCGAGAGCAGCCAGAGACTGGGCGACCGCCTCATGCGCCGGCGTATTTCGGGATTTCAACGCCACAACCACCGCCTCAGCGGGTTCAGCCAGCGCGCCATCGAGCACGCCGATGGTCTGCACCGTACGCATGCCGCCTCGCACCAGGGTGTTGGCCAGGTCCGTAGCCCCGGTAAAATCATCCGCAATGCAGCCTAGCAGCAACGCAGCGCTCGCCTTTCCGGCCGCGCCAAAAAGCTCGCTATTGTCATGTTGAGTCCTCTTCGCCTGTCAGCCTAAGCCAACTCGCTCCTCTTTGAGCCGCTCTGCGCCGGTTCGACCTTATCAGTGCCGTCATTCTGTGCGGAGCGACCTGTCCCGGCGAAGTTGGGAAGAATCTCACAGTAAACTCCGCGAAGAATTCCTGGAAGCCTCAGTCCGCCCACGACAGCTTTTTCAGTATCCTGTTACTGTATAGATGGTGCGCTCCTGAACCAGTGAGATTATCATAGTAACCTGTCAGACTGCTTTGCTTGGTGTGAAAAGGAGGATCATGGAAATCGTAATCACCGGCGGCGCCGGCTTTTTGGGCCAATTACTGCTAAGAGAACTTCTCAAGAAAGCCTCGCTGCCCGACGCTCAGGGCAGGCCGAAAGAAATCGAACGGGTCAACGTCATTGATTTGACGCCGGGCCAATTGATCGATTCGCGCGTGCGGTACGTCACCGGTAACGTTAATGACGCTTCCCTGCTTTCAAAGCTGATTCACCCGGCGGTGGGTGGTGTGTTTCATTTAGCCGCGGTTGTTAGCGGCACGGCAGAAGCCGACTTCGACCTTGGAATGCGGGTTAACCTTGCCGGCGTCCAGGCGTTGCTCGAGGCCTGCCGGGCGCTTGATACTCCAGCGCGAATTCTATTCGCCAGTTCGGTTGCCGTCTTCGGGCCTCCGTTGCCGGAGGTTGTCACTGACCGCACCACGCCCACGCCACGAGCTTCCTATGGCGTACAAAAACTCATTGGCGAGTTGCTAGTCGGTGAGTACACGCGCAAAGGGTTTGTTGACGGCAGGTCAGTACGCATCCCGACCGTCTCGGTGCGGCCAGGGCGGCCAAACGGGGCAGCCTCAAGTTTCGCCAGCGGGATCATCCGCGAGCCTCTGACAGGCATCGAGGCGATCTGCCCGGTGGAAGCCGGGACTATGTTGTGGATTGCTTCGCCCCGCCAGGTCATTAGCTCGTTGTTACACGCCTATGAGCTACCTGCATCTGCGTGGGACGCGCAACGGTCGCTCAACTTGCCAGGCATTACAGCGCGTGTGGGCGATATGGTCGATGCCCTCGGCCGGATCGCAGGGCCAGATGTGTCTCAGCGCGTTCGCTGGCAGCCGGACGCTAACATCGCAACGATCGTTGAGAGTTGGCCGGCTCGCTTTGAAACCGCCCGAGCTGACGCCATGGGATTCAGCCGTGACGCCTCGGTCGAGGCCATCATCCAGGAGTACATTCGCGGTTACGCTTCATAACCGCATCCGCTGGCGTGCTCCACGGCCACTCGATTTCCGGTTGACCGTGGTTATTGGGAGGGTCAGCGCCAAGCGCCCACGCGAACCGCCTCTTCTTCTTGCTCCTGTACCTCCAGATCAGCCGCAGCAGGGGGACGGCCCTCCGCAAGGACAACGTAGCGAACGATGACGTAGCCAAGGAAGGCTCCTGCAAAGACGTCGGAGGGAAAGTGTGAAAGAAGGGTGATCCGGGAAACACCAATAATCCCAGCCATACTATAGGCCGCCCATGGCGCCCAAGCATGGTGGCGGTACCGAATTGCAAAAACAGCCGCAATCGAGATTGCAGCGATCATATGTCCGGATGGAAAGCTTCCAGGGCCGGCATACCAAGGGCCCTTGTCCCGGAACCATGAATCGAAAAAATGGCGGTAAGTCATCACATCCTGAGGCCGGAGGCGGCGGTCGATGCCTTTCAATACTTGCGTGAGAATTTCTGAATCAAGGATTGCTTCGCAACCATAATACGCCGTCGCCTTCAGATAGAGATCGCCCCGCGCGAGCGCTATCGCCAGCGCGCCCAGCATCACCAGCCACATCGCTACCGTCGCGTTGTGGCCGCTCACGATGATGTTGAGATAGTAAAACTCATGAGTGGAACGGAAAAAGGAGGGATCGCGTGGATCCACCATCAGAAGCGCCCCGGTTATTACCGCGAAAAACACAGCCGGCTTCCAGTGTTTACCGCGCGCGAGCTTCACGGGGAAAAGCCAGATTTTCTTCTGATCGTGAAGGATGTTCGGGACCAACTGTAAAAGCGAAACCGGCCTGGGGCCTGCTGAAGTCAGCGGCTTCGGAATGGAGTCCTCCCTGCGGCGCGCTCGGCCTGCTCCTCCTCTTCACACAGCAAGCCCCAAATCGCCACTCAGGTTGCAAGTAAAGCCCGCCCGCGCGTCAGAATGATTCTCTGATCTTAGATGACGCTATCCACATCCGCAAGAAAATTGTTGCAAACAACAGCCATCGTGGGGCGTCTGCGGTTAGGTGGGATTGTCACTCCCCGCAAATGCGGGGAGCAGGAATGACGGCCCTTCGCGTGAGAGCCCGGTTTGGTGTCGTTAGCTTGTCAAGATGTCCGGT
>JBOGJZ010000250.1:0-1985 GCA_050745645.1 Terriglobia bacterium
TGGGGTAGCCGGCTTCCGACGGGCTATCCGGCGTTGCAGTGATGGTGAAATGCTGGCCGTCGTCCAAATCGGCCGTGAAGTTGTAGCCCCTGCGATTGGCGCCGCTGAACGTGATGCCGCCGTCTGCCTGCAGTTGATCGAGGGTTCCGTAGCTGCCATGGCTGGCGAGATAGAGCCTCTCGGCTTGGCCGATGGACAAAAGATCAGCGGTGATGCCCGTTGTGTCGATTTGCTGTTGAGGCGGACCAGCGCTTCCAGGCGCAGGCGCCAACTGAGCCCGATAGATATAGTAACCTACGACAAGGGCGATCACGATGCCTATCAGAGCGCCTGCCTGCTTCATAAGTAAGGTCCCTCCACCCCAGAAATGTACTGAAAACATTTCACCTCGGTCAAGGCCATCCTGACCGTGGGTTTTTATTCGGGTCGCGCTCGATAACTTTCCGGCAGGCGCACGCAGTCAATTTAAATCAGGCAGTTCATCAGCAGGTATTCAGATGAGCAGAGAGGCTCGATCCCGTCACCGCAGATTGACGGTCACGAAAAAGACCCGCTCCGAAATTCGCAATCGATGAACATGAGACATCACCCAACAACCATGCCTCAAAAGCCCACGGTCAGGAGAGCGCTGACTGTTCTACTGCTACTACCGCCACCCACTCACTTCCTGTCGCCAAGCTGCGCGCCCGCAAGCATCTCCGATAGCTTGGCAAGTGCGGTATGATCCTGTCCGGGTCCAAGGGATGCCGCCGCGGAAGCCCACATCTCACGGCACAGCGCCGCGAAAGGCGCGCTGACTCGCTCGTCACGCGCCATTTCCAGCGCGATGGTGAGGTCCTTGACCATGAGATCGAGGCCAAAGCCGGAGTCAAAACTCCGCGAGATCACGAACTGCTTGAATTTCTTCTGGGTGCTGTTGTTCATTCCCGTCGAAGCGTTGAGCACATCGACCATGATTGCAGGGTCCAGCCCGAACTTTTTCCCAATGAGCAGCGCCTCGATGCCGATCAGGAATCCACCTGCCGAGACCAGGTTGTTAAGCGCCTTCATCGCCTGGCCGGAGCCCAGCGCCCCCGTGCGCATGATCGTTGTGCCCATGGATCGCAGCACGGGTTCGCAGCGGTCGATGAGGGCGCCGTCGCCGCCCGCCATAATCGCCAGCTCGCCGGTCGCCGCCCGCTTGACGCCGCCGGAGACGGGCGCGTCAATCATTCCGATACCTTGCCGTTGAAGCCGCGCGGCGAACTTCACAGTACGGCCAGGCTCTCCGGAACTCATCTCAATGACTACGGAACCGGCGCGAAGCTTGGGCGGTTCGCCATCCGCCGCGCCGAATAAGACCTCGCCGACGGCGGCGCTATCAGGAAGCATTGTGATCACGATGTCCGCGTCCGCAAATTCGTTCAGCGACGCGGCAGCGTGACCGCCTACTTTTTTTGCAAAATCTCCAGCCCGGCCGGACCGGCTATCCAAAACATGGACTTGATGTCCAGCTTTGACCAGGCGAGCCGCCATCGGCCATCCCATGTTTCCGATGCCGGCGAAGCCTATGGTGTGCTTATCATCCATGCAAACTTTCCTTTCTCAGGTTCACGCCAGCCGTATTCGCAGAGCAGGGTACAAGGCTCTGCTTCGCCTTAGGAGGTTGGTGAAAAACGTTCGGGAACCGCGCCATTCCGAGCCCAGGAATCTGCTCGTCGCCGTCCTTGTGCCCCGGTGCTGCCACAGCGCTGCCACGGAATCCGAATCCGCAATGGGACTACCATTTTCTGCCCGCTTCTTATTGATTCAAAAGCGTTTCCTGGCTCCGTTTTCCATTTACCCCGGAGGGCCGATTAGCGCCCCAGACCGGCGCCTTCAGCCTCTTTCCGGTGAAACGGGGTTTGCGAAAGATGAGAGCCATGATTTGAGCACATCTTGATTCGCCACGATGGGATTCATCCAGCTTAACAACTCCAGACGAGACGAAGGAGACCCATGAGACC
>JBOGJZ010000251.1:0-5665 GCA_050745645.1 Terriglobia bacterium
GGCAAGGGTTGACGGAAATCATTCCCACCGAAGCCAAGGTCGCGTATCTACGCATGTTGATCGAAGCCGGCTTCCGTTATCTTGACGCCGTCAGCTTCGTCTCGCCAAAATACGTCCCGCAGATGGCGGACAGTGAAGCTGTCTTGCAGGGCTTGGCTGCTTCAGGTCTGCTGGGATCTTCGAGGGTGAACGGCCGGGACAGTCAGGCCGAGCCAATGGCGGGAGCGGGTCAGCCGGCCGAAATCATCGGCATTGTAGTGAACGAGCAGGGGCTTAGCAGGGCATTGGCTGCTCCGGGTGTCTCGGTGGTCGGCTACCCCTACTCCGTTTCAGCAAATTTCCGCCGCCAGAACGCGCACATGTCCCAGTCGGAGTCTCGGGCACTCGTCGTGGCGCTTGACGGGGCTACACGCACCGCCGGGAAAAAGCTCGTCATCTACATCTCGATGGCCTTTGGCAACCCTTTCGGTGAACCTTGGAACCCGGAAGTGACAGTTGAGGCGTTCGAATGGCTGAGAAGCATCGGAGTGTACACTGTATCTCTTGCGGATACGGCGGGAGTAGCTAGCGCGGAAGAAATCGGCGGACTTATCCGGCAGGTGATGAATATCGCCGGGGAAATGGACGTGGGTGTTCACCTGCACAGCCGGCCTGAGCACGCCGGTGATAAAGTGCTTGCGGCTTACGAAGCCGGATGCCGCCGTTTCGAGGGCGCTCTGACGGGACTTGGGGGCTGCCCCTTCGCAGGTGACGAGTTGGTTGGTAATATCCCAACGGAAGCTATTGTTGCAACGCTCGGGGCACGCGGGGTCTTAACAGAAATCTCACCGTCTGCTGTGCTCGCCGCCGTCGATGCTACAACAGAATTCCGCAAGCTGTACGCAACTTCCCGGAGCTGAAAGCAGTGCTCTACCGCACGCTCAAACTTGACGTTCGTGACGATGTCGCCGCTCTGACGCTCAATCGGCCCGAAAAGCGCAACGCCATCTCCCCGGAAATGATGGAAGATCTGCAGGCCGCCTTGAGTGAAGTGGAATCGGGCGCGACTCGGGTTGCGATCGTCACAGGCGCCGGGAAGGACTTCTGCGCCGGGATGGATCTCGGCGGCCTCAAATCTATAGCCGCGGCGAAGAAGGAAGTCGAGGTCCACACCGGCCCCTCCGCTGGGGCTGCCGATCCAAGCGTCGAAAATGCCCGGCTGGTTGCCGCCATGTTCCGCCGTTTTTATGAGTTCCCGAAGCCGCTAGTCGCCGCCGTTAACGGTCACGCGGTCGCGGGCGGCTGCGGCCTCGCCATGCTGTGCGATTTTACCCTTGCGGCTCCCGGCGCGAAATTCGGATTCACGGAGGTTCGTGTCGGCTTTATGCCCGCTTTGATTGCCGCCTTTGTGCTGCGGCAGCTCAGCGAAAAATCCGCGCGCGATCTATTGCTGAGCGGCCGGGTCTTCGGCGCAGAAGAAGCTCGCGAACTCGGCCTAGTCAGCGAAATTGTGCCGGCGGAGCGCTTGATGGATCGCGCTTGGGAAATGGCCGCTCAATTTCTGGCGTTGAGTCCCACCTCTGTTCGGTACACAAAACAGTTGATCGCGGATTTCACTCGATCCCAATTGGACCGCGAGCTTGAGACTGGCATCAAATGGAGCTCCCGGATTCGATCCACCGCCGATTTTCGGGAGGGACTGAGCGCTTTTCTCGAGAAGCGCGCCCCGCGATGGACAGGGCGGTGAAAAGCCCTCCCGCTGCCTGCGCCCGGGATTAGAAGCTCACGTAGGTGGGAGTAATCACCGGCGGCCCTTCGTTCCATTCAGCAGGCAGGTGCTCGAAAGTTAAATGGAGCGGCTCGGCTGCTTCGCCCTTAAGCGCGGGTGTTTGTGGGGTGATCGGGTATACGACCTCCCGCAGCACGACCTGGCCGAAAGGATCCATAAAGGTTAGCGTCAATCCGAGTTGGCGAACCGTCTTCGTGCCCTTGTTGTGCAGTTGAGCGTCAAGATAATAAAGCGTGCTTCCCAAAAAGTTACTGGCCGCGCTCACCTTTGCGTTGCTAATTTCGACGTTATGCAAATAACTTTGTTCCGCAGCGCTCATCGCGTGATGGGCAACCTCCGGCTGAGCCCTGCGGTGCGCGATCCAAACGTAGATGCCCACTACGATGGCCAGCACGACCACCGAAACGGCAAGCCATTTGCCTGATGTTGAGCCTTCGGCCATCGCCGCTACAACTCAGTCCTAAAGCCCTGCCACTGTGAGCCCCTCCACCAGGACGGGCGGCGCGGCAATAGCTCCCCGGAACTCTATCTCCGACCCGATCATCGCAATCGCTTTGAGCATCTCCGGCAACCTTCCTGCTATCGTCACCTCTTCAACCGGATAAGCTAGTTCGCCGTCTTCAATCCACATGCCTGCGGCTCCGCGCGAGTAGTCGCCGGTAACGGCGTTCACGCCAAATCCAATCAGCTCCGTTACGTAAAAACCCCGCTTCACTGAGCGCACCATGTCCTTCAAGGCATAGGTTCCGGGCGTCAAATAGAAGTTTTTGGGGCGTATCGCAGGCGGTCCGGCAACGCCGCGCGCTGCGTTGCCTGTTGTTTTGAGATTGAGCTTTCGCGCCGTATACGTATTGAGAAGATAGTTGCTCAGCACGCCTTTTTCGATCACCGGCGTCGTCGAAGCAGGAATTCCCTCGTCATCAAACGGGCGTGAGCCGAAGCCGCCTGGCCGCAGGCCATCGTCAATGATGGTCACGTTGTTTCCAGCCACCAGTTGGTTGAGTTTGCCCGCAAGAAACGAGGCGTTGCGATAAATCGCATCGCCGCGAACCGCCTCAAATATGTGACCTACCAGGGTCCTGGCCGTCTCAGCGTCGAAGATCACCGGCGCGCGGCAAGTAGCCACCTTGCGCGCGCCCAGCTTCCGAAGGGCTCGCTCAGCAGCTCTTCGGCCCACCGCTTCCGGCGGATCAAGCGATGCGGCGCGGCGGGCTACCGAGTACCAATAGTCCCGCTGCATTCCGGCGCCCTGGCCATCCACTGCCACCGGCGTCACCGAGAGGCCGCAGTACGATGAGCGGTAGCTTCCCACAAAGCTCAGCGAGTTCGCGTAGGCCCTCGCGGCCGTTGTCGCCTCGAATGAGGCGCCCTCTGAGTTCTGAATGCGCGGGTCGTACTCAAGCGCTGCCTCTTCCGCCTTCCTCGCCAAAGCCAACCGCTCGGAGGTTGAGAGCGCTGCGACATCCGGGAAAAAGAGCTGCAAGTCGCCTTCGTAACGGCCGAGCTGGGCCGCGTCAGGCAGCCCAGCCGCCGGATCCTCTGAGGTTGCTCCGGCCATCGCGATCGTCCGCTCCACCAGCCGGTCCAGGGCACGCGGTGAAAAATCTCCGGAGTAGGAGCTTGCGCTGCGCTTGCCGAGAAAAACGCGCAACCCCAGCGACTTGGAGGCGGCCTCTTTCAGACTTTCGATCTGGCGCATTCGCACCGTGGCGGAAAACTCGTCTCCTTCGGAGACGGCTGCATCTGCTGCGCTTGCTCCGCCGCGCATGGCGCGATGCACCAAGTCGTATGCGATCTGCTTGAGCTGCTCTTCAGCCATAAATTCGCACGGTCTACCCGTCACCCGGAAACAGGCCAGCTCGCTCTTAAATCTCTAGGGAATCAAGAAGAAAAAGATGCTGCTGCGCGCGGCGCCGTGCCGCCCACGGTCAACTGGCTAACCTTGATCGTTGGGATGCCCACGCCTACCGGCACGCTCTGACCGTCTTTGCCGCACGTCCCGATGCCGGGGTCAAGCCGCAGGTCATTGCCCACCGCCGTCACGCGGGTCAGCACCGTTGGTCCGTCGCCGATCAGAGTGGCGCCCTTTACCGGCGCGGTAATTTTCCCATCCTCGATGAGATAGGCTTCCGAGGCGGAAAAGACGAACTTACCATTGGTGATGTCTACCTGCCCGCCGCCAAAATAGACCGCGTAAAGCCCGCGTTTCACGGAACGAACGATTTCTTCGGGATCGTCCTGCCCCGCCAGCATGTAAGTATTGGTCATGCGCGGCATAGGGATGTGCTCATAGCTTTCCCGGCGGCCGTTTCCGGTGCGCGTGGTCTTCATCACATCCGCGCTTAGCTTGTCCTGAATGTAGCCGCGCAAGACGCCGTTTTCGATGAGCACGGTCTGGCGGGTGGGCGCGCCTTCGTCGTCCACGTTGAGCGAGCCGCGCCTCGCAGGCACGGTGCCGTCATCCACCACGCTGCAGATCTCCGAAGCCACGCGCTGTCCGATGCGCCCGCTGAAGGCGGAAATACCCTTGCGGTTGAAGTCGGCTTCAAGCCCGTGACCGATAGCTTCGTGCAGCAGGATGCCGGGCCAGCCGGGGGCCAGCACCACTTCCATCTCGCCCGCCGGTGCTTCTTGCGCCTCGAGCTGCACGATCGCCTGCCGCGCGGCCTCGCGCGCGTAATGCTCAGGTGAATGGCCGTCCACAAAAAAATCAAGTCCCACACGGCCGCCGCCGCCGTAGGACCCGGACTGAAAATTCCCGTTTTGGCGGGCGATGGCAAAAACGCTCATCCGCACCAACGGCTGAAAATCAGTCACTGCTCTGCCGTCCGAGCCTGCAATCAGCACATGACGAATCTGATCACCGTAACTGACGCGCACCTGCTGGATGCGCGGGTCGTATCCGCGCGCAGCCGTGTCTGCCCGGCGGATAAGGTCAAGCTTTTCCGCGAGACTACGGTCGGTCGGCGGCGCCACTACCGGGTAGAAGTTGCGCGGCGGTTCAACCGCGCTCATCCCGACCGTTGAAACCCGCGCTGGACCGCTCGCGATGCGCGCCGCGACGTGCGCCGCCCCTAAAATCTTCTCAGGATCGAGGTCATCCGTATAGGCGTAACCCGTCTGCTCGCCCGATAGCACGCGCACGCCGCAGCCCACTGAAATTCCTTCGCTCGCGCTCTTCACCAGCGACTCATCCAAGACGGCCGAGCTGCTGGTCGTGTGCTCAAAGTAGAGATCGGCATACTCTCCGCCTTCGGAAAGCGCAGCGTCCAGGTACTTCTCAAGATCTTGAGGAGCGATGGCATATGTTTCAGAAAAGAAGGCGTCTTTATGTGGCATGAATAGTTTCCCGGATTAGACAAGCTGGGAACAATCCGTCAAGAGCAACTTTAATTTTATACGCTAGCACGAGGGTCCAGACGTGTCAATTTTTGAGCGGATCATGCAGCCGCAGGCGCTGTCTTACCGTCCTCCAGCTTCGCCGTAGAGTCGGGCTTTACGCCCGGCATCTTGGTACGTTCGAGAGGCATGTCGCTACATTTTCATGCTTCGGGTTGTCCCGACAAGTCGGGACACGACGGACTGAGCCGATTCGCTCCTATTCGAATCGCTCTGAGCGGAGCGACCCTTCCCGACTTCGCCGGGACAGGCCGCTACGTTCAGCATGACCTGATCTGCTTTTTCAGCAAGTCATAGAGCCCGGCGAGGCTCCAGAACGGAATAATCCGTCCGGCGAGACGGCGCCGCCGGCGACGCCCGAAGACAAACTTCAGCGCGCGGCCTCTCGCGTTCGCTCGAATCCAAATCGGGAATCGCGGATTATTTTCAGAACTGCCTGATTTTCCAGCACTTGCTGGGTTCATTTTGACTCCCCCACCGCCTTTCGCTGGTAGCACC
>JBOGJZ010000252.1:0-7508 GCA_050745645.1 Terriglobia bacterium
GCCGCATTCCGCTCAACGCCGCGGCGCAAGGGGTTTCCGTAGTTGTCAATTACACTCCGCGGCACGGTTACTCGGGCAGCTTCTCATCTTCCGCGCTGCGCTTGAGTGTTCGCGGCGTTCGGCTGCCCGCCCTGGCGCTCGCGACTCAGGTGCAATTCTCCCGCAGCGGCCTGCTCCTGAAACACCTCACCTGGCGAAGTGAAAGCGCGTCTGGCGCAGGCATTGCGCGCATTCATTGGGCGCCGGTCTTGAACGGCGAAGCCAACCTGGAAGTTAGCGGCAAAGTCGAACCGGTAGCCAGGTTAATGAAGTGGACAAGCCTGCACGGTGGCGCTTTCCAAATGAAGATTCGAGCCTTGGATGAAGCCGGGAAACTCTCCGCAAGCGGCATGGTGGAGGCGCGCCAATGTTCGCTGCGGTATGCTGCATTCGATTCTGGGCCAATGAACCTCGCGTCAAGTTTTGCCCTGGATGCAGCCAGCCTTCACTTAGATCAACTCCGTGTTGAGGCTGCGGGCGGCTCGTTTACCGGAGCCGGAAGCGTTCAATTCATAAAGCCAAATCCGCGCATTGCGCTCAGCGGCGTGATTCAGAAAGCCTCGCTCACCCGCTTGCTCCGGGCTGTTTTACATGGGCCGCGGGCGGAGCCTCTGCTTCTTTACGGCGCTGAAGTCAGCGGCCGCCTTCAGGCGAAGTGGATGGGCGCCTTGCAGGACTTTAGGGCTAATTTTGATCTGCAATTCGCTCCTCCGCCGGGTCCGGGACGGGGCCTCGTGCCTGTGAGCGGCGTTGCGAAAGGATCATTCATGTATTCGGGCGCACCTAGTTTGGCGCTGGACGAAGCGCAACTGCAAACTCCGCATTCGTCCTTCGCCGCTCACGGGTCGATTGGCTTTTCCAAGCCCGGCTTGCGCGTGCATTATCAAACAAGTGATTTTGAGGAGACCAGACCCCTTGTGGAGACCCTGTTCCGCATCAATCCTCGCCTGCCGCTCACGTTGAAATCTGCAGCGACATTTGCAGGCTCTGTTGCCGGGGTGCTGGCTCATCCTGAAACGGAGGGGCGGCTGGCAATGGGTGAATTTAGTTACAGAGGATGGGCGTGGGGAGGCATTGAGGCCAACGTGACATCCTCTGCCGGCAATTTAGAGATCACCGCCGGCCAGTTGCGCTCGGGGCCGAGCATCTTCCGCTTCAGTGGGTCGGCGGGACTGGTCAATTGGATCCTGACGCCCAACTCGCCCGTGCGCCTGGAGGCCCGCGCCTCGAACACGTCATTGCAGGGTCTCGAAGACGCCTTCGGCCTTCGTTACCCGTTGACGGGACTAATTACAGGGACGCTCCAGCTAAGAGGGACACCCTCGAGTCTTAGCGGCGGGGGAAACATCGTCGTCACCGGCGGCGAGCTAGATGGAGAAACTTTTGACAGGCTATCGGCCAACGTGGAGATTGCGGGTTCCGTGCTGAACGCGCGGAAGGTTCTTCTGAACAAAGGCGCTGGACGGGTTACCGGGTGGGCCCGGCTCGACCTGCCCAACCGCGCTTTCTCCGCAGCGTTCGATGGCGCCGGCTTATCACTCGCGCAGTTCAAGTGGCTCGCGCCGCGCGAGAGTCCCACAATTCAGCCCGTCCACGTACGGGGCACGGCAATGTTTCACCTGGAAGGTCATGGAACGTTTTCCGTGCCGAGTGCGCGCGCTACCCTAGACGTGCGCAATCTCGGCTTCGGAAGGAGTGACCTGGGTGAATTTCAGGCTCGCTACTCGCTGAATGGATACGAGCTTAATGGTCAAGGTGAATTGAAAGGCCCGCAGGGAAGCCTGCAGCTTGATTCGAGCGCCCGGCTGCAAGGTGAATGGCCCGCACATTTCAGCGGAGACTTCACCGCGCTCCACCTCGATCCATGGATGCGGTGGTTCGCGCCTGTCCCTCTGCAAACCTCGATTGCAGCTACAGGAGCGTTCCAAGGTTCTGGACCGCTTAGAAAACCTGGCGAATTAGTTGTTCGGGCTGAGGCTAAAACACTAAGCGTCGAGGTGCCCGGCTTTAGCCTGCAGAATGCTAAACCGGTGGAGATGACTTATGCGCGGCGATCGTTCGCTACTAACCAATTTGCGATGCTCGGTCCCGCTTCGACCAAACTTCAGGTCAGGTTCGCGGCGGGATTGAATAGCGGCCACGCTGTTTCACTCGACGTGCAGGGCGATACCAAAGCCGCCGTATTGCAATTGGCCGACCCGTCGCTGCGAGCAGCAGGGCAGCTTGCGCTGGATTTCCATGCGCAAGGATCAGCCACCCAGCCCGCGCTTTCCGGAAGTATCGGTGTTCACGATGTCAGTTTACGGTTTAATGGGCTGCCTGTGCCGGTGGCGGGAATGAACGGCGTCATCACGTTACACGGGGACCGGGTTCAGATCGGACCACTGGTTGCAAAGAGCGGGCAGAGCTCAATCCGATTGACAGGTTTTGCGACGCTCCGGCCGAGCCTGCGGTACAACCTGCTCGCCAATCTCGATCACGTGCGGCTGGAATATCCCACAGATTTCATTTCACTGCTCAACGGAACATTACGACTGAATGGCGCGCGCCAAGGAGGCATGTTGACAGGAAATGTCACCGTGGCGCAGATGTTCGTGGGCGAAAACTTCAATCTGGTGAACTGGATTGGACAGGTAGGCTCCGCCATGTCCTCAGTTCCAGCTACGCCGGCGCGGGGCTATCCAGGCAAGGTCAGGCTCAGGATTCACGTGCTCACCGCTCCGGAGGTGCATCTTTCGTCGCCCACGCTGAGCTTTACTGCCGCTATCAGCACGACGCTGCGTGGGACCCTCGCAAGCCCCGTCGCGGTAGGCGACATTCACATTCGCAGCGGACAGGCGTTGATATCTGGGAATCGCTACCAGATCGTGCGCGGCGACGTTACGATGACAAGCCCGGTCGAAACCACTCCGGTCCTGGACATAGAGGCTCAGACACAGGTCCAGGGATACAATTTGACGGTGGACGTCACCGGCCCCGCGGATCGCATTAAGCTGGCGTATCGCTCTGTCCCGCCTCTGCCCAGCGGACAGATCCTGTCCCTGCTGGCGCTGGGCTATGCTCCGCAGCAGGCGAAGATGACGTCTACCGGCAACCAGGAGTTCAGCGCTCTCGGCGCCAGTGCGCTGCTGTCCCAGGCGCTTTCGAGCCAAACCACCGGCCGCGTAACCCGGCTGTTCGGCGTGAGCCGGATTCGCATCGACCCCAACATGATCGGCGCTACCGCCGCAGGTGGCGCACGCATAACTGTTGAGGAGCAGGTAGCGCCGAATGTCACGATCACCTATTCCACTAACACCGCTGTTGCGCAGCAGCGCGACATCCGGTTGCAGTGGAACTTAAGTAACAGAATCTCCTTGTTTGGCGAGCGCGACATTAACGGGGTTTACGGGTTCGAGGTGCGCTTCCGCCACCGCTTCCAGTAAGCGTCTTCCGAGCGCCCGGATAAGGGGGCGCGCTGGCTGACGGTGCGGCGAGTTTAGCTCGCCAAGTGGCGGCGTAAAGCCTCTACATCAAACTGCGCCGCTGCCGGCGTCTCCAGCGAATGCAGCTTCCATGGTTAATTGTTATACTCAGTCGTCCGCCAAGCCTGCGCTAGAGCCTGTGTAAAAAACGGCGAAACGTCGTGCTGGAACGGCAGCCAAAGATGGAGAGGTGTCCGAGTGGCTTAAGGAGCACGCTTGGAAAGCGTGTGTTGGGGAAACTCAACCGTGGGTTCGAATCCCACCCTCTCCGCCATCACCCTGATGTCTTGTGCAGCCCACCACTCAGTCTGATTAGGGATGGCGACGTATTCGTTCTCGCCATTAACCATCCAAGTTCTTGACAGAGGAACTTGCCTGCCGCCTAATGAGCCAATCCTAGGTTTAGCCATTCTTCCCGAGGGGGGTCGAAATGAAAACAAGGCAGGCTTACAGCGTCTTATTAACGGTCATCGGGCTAAGCTTTATATTCTTCGGAGGGCTTTTCGCCGCGCAGGCTTTTGGGCAATCTGGGCCGTGCAATGCCTTCACTTCAGCCTCGGGCGCATGGAGCAACGTAAATATATGGTCTGATTTTTTTGTGTCCCGGAGAACCCGTCGGACGACGCAGACATACTAAACACCGTAAATCTGGATATCGCCGGCGACATCGACGGCGTGGACGTGGTGGGCAGCCTCAGCCTGTCCGGCACATCGATGACCACCGGCAACGGCTCTGACCTTGGCAGTGCTCCCTACGGCGTTTCCGACTATGGAGCGTTTTCTCTGTCGAACGGCGCTTCGATTAAGGACGCCGGGGGCGTAGAGCTCGTCGGCGGCTACCCCGGTAATGCGGCGTTGACGATTGCCAGCGGCAGCGTGGTTACGGATGGCGGCGATGCGCTAGTTTATTCCTCGGGCGGGTTTACCGCCCAGGCCACCGTCACTGGGAGCGGATCGCAGTGGAATAATCGGGGAAATCTCTACGTGTATGGGAACGCAAGCCCTGCCTCACTTCTGATTCAGGCGGGCGGCGCGGTGACGGATACGATTGGTGAGATAGCAGGGGGGACCAGCGGTGCCATCGTCTCGGCGACGGTGGACGGTGCGGGATCGACGTGGTCGAACTCGAGCAATCTATTTGTGGGTTACTCCGCCAACGGAACACTCACAATCCAGAATGGCGGCATGGTGACGAGCAATGGGGGCGCTATCGCCGACGGCGCGGGCAGTCAGGGCGTAGCAACGATTACGGGACCAGGCTCGCAATGGAATAATTCCAGCTACCTGCAGGTAGGCGCTGCTGGTAAGGGAGCGCTCAACATCACAAATGCCGGTACGGTGACCGGCGGCGCGGCCACCATCGCCGAGCAGTCAGGCTCTGCGGGCTCGTCCGCGACGGTGGATGGGATGAACTCGACCTGGACGGTCAACGGAACGCTAACGGTCGGCCAGGACGATACCGGCAGCCTCACCATTCAGAACCAAGGGGCGGTGAAGGTTAGCGCCGCTCTGACGGTCGGAGGCAAGAACACTGGCGTGGGAACGGTGCTTGTGCAAAGTGGAGGCGTGCTGACGAACGATGGCGGCACGATTGACAGCAATGGGCCACCCGTACTCACAACGAGTTCACTCACTGTCACTGGCGTTGGATCCAATTGGACCAACGGCGGCGAACTGACGGTAGGCGACGCCGGCTTTGGCGCAATGACCGTTTCAACCAAGGGCGTGGTCAGTAATCTCGCGGCCACCGTCGGGGCGCAAGCGGGATCAAACGGCACAGTCACGGTGACGGGCGGCGAGGCGAAGTGGCTCACCAACGGCGATCTCACGGTTGGCGAGAACGGGACTGGAACACTCGCGGTCGCGCAGGGCGGATACGTGAACAACGCGGACGGCACAATCGGCGGGGAATCCGGCTCAACCGGAACCGCCACGGTGACCGACTCAGGGTCCGAGTGGGCTAACTCCGGCGACCTGACCGTCGGCGACTCGGGGACAGGGACGTTCACCATCCAGAAGGGCGGCGCGGTATCGAGCACGGGCGGCACGATAGGCGGCGAGGCCAGCGGCAAGGGCACGGTCACGATCACGTCGGGCTCATGGAGCATGAGCGCCGATTTGACGGTAGGCGCTAAGGGCTACGGCGTGCTGAACGGCACGGATGCCACGATCACCAGCGCCGGAGGAAGCATTGGCGAAAGCCCGAACAGCATTGGCGCTGTGACGCTCGGCAGTTCGAATTGGACGATGACGACTGACCTGAGCGTGGGCGGCCAAGGCGCGGGAACGCTGAATCTGGCCGGCTCAAACGTGAGCGACCAGGAAGGCACGATTGGCGACGAAGATACGGGCGTGGGTGGCGTGACCGTGGCCACCGGCTCGACCTGGACGAACTCCGGCGACTTGACGGTGGGCAACAAAGACCGGGGGACGCTGGGGATCTCGTCAGGCGGCAAAGTCGATAATGCGGCAGGTGATGTGGGCAGCGAGATGGATTCCCAGGGCACGGTGACGGTGGAAGGCTTGTGGCAGAACTCGCAGGATTTAACCATCGGCGACAGCGGCAATGGGACCATGACGATTGATGGCGGAGGCGTCGTCAACAACACGGATGGAGATATCGCCTCGAACACTGGGTCGACCGGCAAGGTTACTGTGCAGGGTACTGGCATCGGCAACCCGATTCCCACCTGGACGAGCGACGGCTCGTTGAAAGTGGGTGACGGCGGCACGGGCGAGCTGGATGTCCTGAACAACGGCCAGGTCTACAGCGAATCGGGAGCCATCGGCGGCGCAGTGGGGTCGCAAGGCACAGTAAAAGTCGATGGCGCGGGGTCGCTCTGGGCGGCAAATGAGCCGGGCGGCACGGGCAATATCGAAATCGGGACCGACAAGGGCGCCGGCAAGCTCACCGTGAGCAACGGCGGCACGGTGAAAGCCAACAACATCGAGGTGGGCGCGAATGGCACGCTCGACGGCGTGGATGGCACGCTCATCGCTGCCGTTACGGTGGATGCGGGAGGCAAGGTCAGCCCCGGCGATCCCGGACCGATGAATATTACCGGACCCTTTGATCTTGCAAGTGGCGCAACGTTGACGCTCGATATTGCCAGCGCCACGGATTACGATTCGCTCAACATCAAGGGCAATGGGACGTTTGACGGCATCATCAACCTGGATTTCATCGGAGGCTTTGCCCCATCGAGCGGCGATTCGTTCGATTTCATCACCGACACCGGCGGCACGTTTGCGTGGGATCCCAGCAGCCTGAACTTCCTGGGCATAACGCCGGGGGCGTATACCACCGATTTGACAGGCGGCTTCGGGCTCACAGCGACGAGCAATTGGGCTGGTGGTCCGCCGCCGCCTCCGTCTTCGACACCTGAGCCAGCGACAGTAGTCTTGCTCGCGACGGGCCTGCTTGCGCTGGCCTTCATTGCCCGCCGTTTTCGGGTGGAAGAGTTGTAGCGCAGCGTTCGTTTTTTAACGGCTGCGGTTTTTCGTGGGACCGCTGAAAAGCCGCAGAGCCTGCCCTGAGCAAAGCGAAGGGGTCAAAAGATGGACCCTGCGCTGCAAGACGGCAGTGACCAAACCGGGCTCTCACGCGAAGAGCCGTCATTCCTGCTCCCCCGCATTTGCGGGGAGTGACAATCCCGCCTAACCGCAGACGCCGCCCGATGACTGTTGTATGGTAATGCCTCATTTTCGAGGGCGTAGCGCCGCCGTTCCGGCGGCGCTGAACGAGTACGGTCGGGAAGGCATCAAATCAAAGCCGGCAAGATGCCGGCACTACATCGGCGCCGCGCCCGACACTGAGGCATTACGTTGTATGCAACAATTTTCTTGCGGATGTGGATAGCGTCATCTAAGATCAGAGAATCATTCTGACGCGCGGGCGGGCTTTACTTGCAACCTGAGTGGCGATTTGAGGCTTGCTGTGTGAAGAGGAGGAGCAGGCCGAGCGCGCCGCAGGGAGGACTCCATTCCGAAGCCGCTGACTTCAGC